>CBESZZ010000121.1:0-8754 GCA_965534055.1 uncultured bacterium
TGCGATCGAGCATCGGGCGGAAGCAGCCACGAGAACGACACCGACTCTGGAGGCGCTCGACTCTCTGCGCACTCTCGCGCCGATGCTTGCAAGCACCCCGCGTTTCGGGTCCTTGGTTCTCCCGTTCGCCAAGAGCAAGGACCCGATCCTTGTGGTTGAAGCGCTCGAGATGCTGGCCGAGTCGGCAGACGCCCTGTTCCGCGCGGACTTCGAGTCTGGCGGGAGCAAGCCCAAAGGCCGGGCAGTAAAGTTGGACCGGCCTCGTTCCGTGCCAACCTCAGCACCGAGTCGTAAGCCCGGGTCGCGTGCAAGTTCACGTCCCATGGTTCAGGTGGCGCAGCCTGCTAGGACGCCGCGAACTGGGGCGCCACGAACCGCGGTTGAACCAGAGTGGATGACGGCGGCCGTTGATCTTGCGTGGACCAGCATGGTCCATCGATCGTGGTCCGTACGTTCAGCCGCCTACAAGTTCTTGTCTGCGGGGCGCCGCGTCGAATCGATCCCACGAATGATCGCACGAGTCGACCTCGAAGAGGGACGCATGCGGTTTGAGCTCCTTGATGCGCTGCAGGCCCACACCCTGCGGCGGCACGCGGATCGCCGCACTTGGCGCAAATGGTGGGAGAAGAGCGAAGCGGGATTCGAGCTGCCGCCCTACGAGGCGATCGCCAAGCCCCGGACCAAGCGCAAGCCGAAGGCCGGTAAGACCGTGAGCTATTGGGGCATCCCAGTGGTGAGCGAACGCGCGGCATTCGTGCTCGACACGTCGGGGAGCATGAACGCGAGGTGGGGCACGGGCGGTTCGCGCATCGGGGAAGCCAAGCGCCAGTTGCAGCAGGTTCTTACTGAGATTGGCGCGCAAGCTGAGCTCGCGGTGTTCACCTTCAGTTCCGCAGTCGACCCTGTGCTCGGCGAACTCGTGCGCATGTCGACGAAGCGTCGTGAGAAGCTGTTTGGGGTCCTGAACGGCATCGAGCCCGGCGGTGGCACGAACGTGCACGACGGGTTGTTCGCCGCGTTTGAGCTGAAGGACGTCGACACGATCTACCTGCTCACTGATGGCCAGGCCACCGAGGGCGCGATTCGGGACGCCAACGGGTTGGCCGACGCGGTTGCGGAGTGGAACCGAGGCCGCAGGATCGTGATTCACTGCGTCGCACTCGGTGGGTCCAACAAGCTACTTCGGCGGCTCGCCGATGAGTCGGGCGGCCGCTACGTGCAGTCGCGGTAGGCTCGACTCTGGTGATGCGAGCGTTGTAAATCTGGCGTTGCGGCTGTTGCCGAGTCCGAGTTTTCGTGCCCAGAACGAACCGTCGACATCGTGCGTTCACGGCGAGTCACGGAACTTCGCATCAGGGAACCGGAAGTAGGGCCGGTGACCTTGCTCGAAGACCTTGCCCGGTGACCTACGCGTTGATCTTCCGCGAGCTTCGCGCCGCGGCCTGCTTCAATCCCGAGATGACTTCGTCGTGTTCCGCGGTCGTGAGCTCGGGGAAGATGGGCAACGCGATATTTGTGCGCGTCAATGCTTCCGCGACGGGGAACTGTCCGAGCTTGTAACCCAGGTCCGCGAAACACGGCTGCTCGTGGAAGGAGATTGGGTAGTAGATGTTGCAGCCGATGTTCGCCTCGCGCAGGAACGCCACGGCATCGTCGCGGCAGCCATCGCGCACATGAGCCACGTACTGGTGGTAAACGTGGCGATCCGCGACGTCGAGCGGTGGGCAGATGAAAGGGCGCAGTTCATCGCAGTTAAACTGTTCTGCATAGCGCAGTGCGTTCGCGCGGCGATTGTCGGTGAAGGACTCCAGGTGCCGTAGCTTCACGCGCAGCACGGCGGCTTGGATCGCGTCGAGTCGGAAGTTCGCGCCGACGATTGTGTGCTTGTAGGCGTGAGTCTGCCCGTGGTTGCGCAAATGCTTGATCTTCTGCGCGAACTCGTCGTCGTCTGTGCTGAGGAACCCGCCGTCCCCCGCACCGCCCAGGTTCTTGCTAGGGAACGTCGAGAAGCAGCCACCAAGCCCCCAGGTGCCCGCCATGCGGGACTTCGCGCCTTCGACGTCCGCGCGGGTGCCGATCGCTTGCGCCGCGTCTTCGATCACCGGCACGCCGTGAGCCTTGCAGCTCTTCATGATCGGATTCATGTCGGCAGCCGCTCCGAACAGGTGCACGGCGATGACGGCCTTGACCTTGTCACCCCCGGCCTTCAGCGCAGCTTCGAGCGCCACTGGATCCATGTTCGCAAACTCCGGCTCCACGTCGATGAACACCGGCGTGGCGCCTAGACGCGACACGGCGCCTGCAGTCGCGAAGAAGCTGTAGACCGGCACGATCACTTCGTCGCCCGGCCCAATGTCCAGCGCCATGAGTGCGGCTAACAATGCGTCGGTGCCGGACGACAGTCCGATCACGTGTTTGCAGCCGAGGTAGGCGGCGGCTTCTTCCTCAAACGCCGTCACCTCCTCGCCAAGGATGAACTTGCCGCTCCGCATGACGGAGAGGACTGCAGATTCGAGTTCGGAGCTCAATGTTTTGAGCTGCCGTGTGAGATCGAGAAGGGGCACCGCCATGCCGGGAACATACTGCGGTGTGGCTGTGTTGCTACGTGCGTGTTTCACGGCGATCGTCGACTGGCCTACCTGAAGTTGGCCAGAGACTCGCTTCTATTCAGCGCTTCCGATTCGTGGGTGATTGGTCCGCAGTTCTGGGCGCACGCGTCGTGTCGGGCTGATCTGAATCGGCCGCGCCCAAGTGAAGATCGTTGCTGGGCGTCTTCGAGGGAGGGGTCAGAGCGGTGGGGTGGACCTCAATCAAGCGCCCGGTTTCATGAGTGTCGTGCAAGCGTGGAGGCCAACCTCCACCCGTTCGTGGCCAGTCGAGGCTTTGCAGATTATCCAACCGGTCCTGAAGATTCTGTCGCTCCATCCAACAGTGACGATCGTGAGCGTCGCCGATGAATTTTTGCCAGGTGTGTTGGAGAGCAAACGCGTGATGAATAGCTACGTTTTGTTGTGATTGATTCGGAGGTCTAGAAGTCTTGCTGGAGGACACGCGCACTTTCGTTGACGCAGGACCTGGTGTGCGGCAAGACCGAAAAGTTGAGCGGAAGGGATCGTTTTAGAAGGGCTGACCGGAGAGGAGGTCGAGTTGAGTTTAATAGGCGACGCTCCTGTCTCTTGTTTGGCTGAGTCGGTCGATGTCGCCCTGTTCGATCTAAACGGTCAACCGTCTCCAGGCGAGGCGCGGGCGTTGCACACGGCCTGTCCGGCGTTGCGGATGGTGGCGATGGCGATCCCGGAAGCTGCGAAGATGGTGATCGCGCGCTGACGCAGGATTTGTTGGTTCAGTGAGCAAGAGGCATCGCTCGCAACCTTGGTCGAGAGATTGTTCGGTGCGATGTGTTGCGAATGCTGATGCAACGCCGGAACACAAGTCCCCTTTTGAGGCATCCGGCCGAAGTGGGGAGCGAGTGAGAGTTGTGGGTCGACATCGGAAGCTACCTCACGACTGATCGTTGTCGAAGTTGCGGCCGCTCGATGATTGCGCCAGGGTGACTGTTGCTACGACCTACTAACGCGGTGATTCTTGCGCAGCGCGCCCTCCCTGCTCTGGCGCTTGATCAGGCTGCGTAGAAGTTTGTGCGGGAACTTTCCAAAGTCCCCACTCCAGCCCTCGATTTGATCGGAAGATTAGCGTCTTGTTGTCGAGCCAACGGGGTTGATCGTCAGTCGATACCAGTCGTGTACGGGGTTTGGAGTTGTTTCCGTCGATATCTGCGACATAGATGTCGTAGTTGAATTGCTTGCCGACTTGCGCCTCGTTCGAGGCGTACGCGATTCTCTTGCCATCCGGAGATATCGCGGGGTCTTTGAGAGAGGGTCTGAAGCCTCTCAGTTTGTCGCCTGATTTCGAAGTTGGGCGAGCGATGACGAGATGGTGCTTCTTAGGTTCATTGATGCTGGCCCGCCAGATCGCACCACCGCTAACGAAGAACAAATTGCCACTCCCAACCTCGCCGAGGCGCGGCTGCAATCCTTCGCCAATTCCCTGCATTCTGCGGTAGTTGTGTGCCGCTTCGGCAACTCTTATTTCGGTTCGGCCTCGTGTAAGGGTCGCGCTGTACACCAAACGCCCAGTTTTGACGGCTTCCGGAAATGCATCGCTCTTGTCGATGTCGATCTTCTCGAACAACCTTCCGTTCTCGTTCATTCGAGCCATAACGAGCCCGCCAAACTCGTTGGTTGTGAAGTAGATTAGGCCGTCGTCGCCAATCGTCGGGCTAAGTCTGAAGTTTGGTCCCCCGAGATTAATCCGGGATGCGCGCTCGTTCTCTTTCGTTGGATCAAACGCCCATATTTCTGTACCATTGGGTAACTGCGATTTCTCTGCGATGGTAAAGACATTGTATACAACCTGCATGCTGCCACCAGCTGTCTTGCCAACATCGAAGGATTGAATTTGACCCCGATCTTCCGTCGTCAAACGCTCAGCTCCCTGGGTGGCGGAAGTCATGCTGCCATCACCCGACGCCGCCACGCGTTGGCTCACCAAGAAGCTTACGTCTTGTACAGGTTTCCGTTGCTCGTCTCCCGATGGTTCTGTTTGCATTACGCCAACCACAAACTCGCGAGCCCAGTGCGCCTCTTCGCTCTCCCAGAATCCTTTGGCGTCGCCGAGTCCACCCTTAACCGACTTGCATGAAATGACAGCAACCGATGCCAATACGGCTGCGTACAAGAGTGTATGTGTTGAAGCTCGCATGATCAAAACCCCTGACCTCCTAGTCATAATGATGAGCGCGGCCAATTTGGACGATTCGCTTGACGACGACTACAACTTGCTAGTTGCATCGGCCAGCTCCCCTTCGACCTTGGCTGCGCCCTCGAAACGAACGCGGCTTTTCAGCTGCCACGATTACGCCGCAAGTTTGCCCAGGAAACAACGATGTTGCAACTCAAAAGGGAGTGGTCGTGCGGGCCGACTCGGTGCGATGAAGGGACGAAGGGCGCCATCCAACCCGATTTGCAGGTTTCGCAACGAACTCAGCGCATCGGGCTTGCGCACTACGCGGGGGCAGTTCTTCCGTCGAAATGATCTCGAAGATGTTTGCCTACAGGCCGGCGCACGCTGAGCAAATAGCATCGTTTCGAGGGGGGGTACCCTCGTCGCACTAAAGGACGAAGGAGTCGAGATCGCTCGCAGGACGACTGGGTCGCCTACGAGGGCGCGTGATCCGCACTTCTTGATGCGGAGACGTTTGAGCGAGCCAACCTCTGATGTCTTAACAATTTGAACGGTCATTGGTTTGGCCAACTTGAATGGTCGAATTCAAGAACAGGAGAGCGGTCTTTGGGCTAATGTTTCGAGGTGCTGGCCAAAGCGACGAGTTTCTGGACGGTACGCCAGTTGCGCGCTGTACTCTTTGTATCCAGTGCCTTGTCGAGCCAAGCATTCGTCAGCTTGGAGCGGGCGACCCCGTTTGGGCAGAGGACGAACAGGTCTTGGCCGACGACGCGGAACGTGTCGCCGGGGGACCTGTTCGGGTCGAGCTTCTTGACCTGTGCAGGAGTAGGGCGGTCGGCCAGAAACATGACGTGCAAGTGCTTGTCTTCGCTGTCTTTTTTGGCCAGCGGGTGCTTCTTCATCGAGCGGCAGAAAGCCGCGCCCTCGCGCACCAGTACCGGCACGCGCAGTCCGAGCTTGGCGTCGATTGCGGCCGCGAGTTGCCTGGGGAGCTTCTTCGCGGTGGCGGGGCTAGCAGAGAAGACTGCGTTGCCACTCTGGATGTAAGTGCGGACGTCCGTGCAGCCGAGCGCTTCGAGCAAGTTCACGAGCGTCTTCATCGGCAGCTTGTTTTTGCCGCCGACGTTGATGCCGCGGAGTAAGGCGATGTGAGGCGTGGTCATTGGTCGCGAACCGTTGATTGAGTCTTGGTCCAGTCCCCTTGAACTCTGTGTTCGCCGGGCGTCATTGGAGCCTGAAGCTCAAGAGTTTGGCGGTCGCCGTTGGACCCTCTCACGCTGAAGCGGTGCTTCGATCCTGGCAGCATCATGATTCGAAGTTCACCGTCCTTGATGTTGGCGGGTACGGATTGTGGAGAGTTCATAGGGTCACGAAGCGTCGCAAACGATTCTGGCTTGATGCATATCGGGAAAGTCTGATTTCTACTGAGAGAGTAGCGGAGCGGAACGCGCAAGTGGCACACGTCAGTAGCGAGGTTCAGCGGATCGACGGATTGCGGAAGTTTCGCTAGATCGATCCACGCCATGTCTTCTTTGAGGGCAATCCATACTTCGGGTTGTGGGCCCCAACCCCACAGCGCTACGGCCTGGGGCCAGGTAGATCCGTATTTCCCTGTAGCGATGGTAGGGCCCACTCCCGGAGTCCATCGAATCCCCTGCAACCGACTCTTAGCCGGGAGCACGATTCGCGACGTCCATCTCGGCGCATCGAGCTCGAGTTTGACGTGAGTGGCCCGTTCCACCTTGGCAGGTTCACGAAAGCGCAATTCGAGAGGCTCGAAGATCTGATTGTTCTCAGGCGCCGTTTCCAAGGTCCAGATGCAATGCAGGCTGTCGGTGAATTGCGGATGGTGGATCGCCACGCGGTGGTGCCCCGCGGGCAGCGTGCCTCGCAGAAACCCTCGAGCATCTGTTTGCAGGAGCTCGGGTTCCAGGGTGAGTGGGTGCGATGAGTCAGACCAGTTCGCAGAGGCGTTGACTACCGGCTTGTCGTTCGGTGCGACGACCTGAATCTCGAACGTCGTGCGCTCTTGGGCGGGCAGTTTGAGCGGTCGGTTCTCGGCCGCCAGTCGGTGAGGATCCAGCGTGACTCGTGTTTCGTACCCTCTTGCCGAGACTCTGATCAGCACGGGTTCTTGGCGCCTCGGTCCCAAAATGATCTGGCCGGTGGGCGATGTATGCAGCGTGTCTTGTGCGACTGCGGAGATTGTTGCGTGTGGATGCATTTTCACGGCATCGCTACGCGGCATCACACCAGCGAATGCGGTTTGCACCTCAAAGAACTCGACCACGACACCAGCGATGGGCGTGCCGTCTTGGTCTCTAACATCCAAGACCCATGGCGGTTGCTCTCCTGGGGGCAATTGCGCTGCTTTGGGCATGGATGCAAGTCGTACGAAGTCATCGACAACCCACTCCGCCCATGCACCGTCAGCCCACGCGGCGATCGGCTTGCACAATCCATCGCTCAAGAACGCGTCGCGATGGACTGTGGCCTTGATTGGCGTGCGGCCATCGCCTAGCCAGATACACGAGAGGTTCGAGACGTTGTCCGGCGCCTGAACTAGAACGTTTCTTGCGCTCCAGGTCCGTTTGAGCGGTATCTCGAGTGTTGTTCCCGTGGCCATGGGGAGCGGGATGGCGGTTCGCGTCGAGAAGCCTGGCGCGAGCAGCGTCAAGCCGCGGTCGATCATCGCGGCTCCCGTGTCCGGGCGAATTGGTGGCACTACGGGATTGCCCAGCCCAAGAAACTGAGGGGGAGTGTGCAAACCCATCGGAAACTGACTCGGTTCGAGCCAATGCGCACTTAGGTTCTTGATTGCGGAGCGAGACAGCAGCGGCAAAGACCATTCTGCCCACCCGTCGGGATCTAGCGCGTGCGTCGTGACCAGTGGCTGTGAGTTCGCTCGAGATCGAGCGATCAGCAAAGCGCCGGGCGGCGCGTTCTTCACGTGTACCCGGATCTGATCTTGGGAGACGAGGCGTTGCATCACCACATTGGTGCCGCGGTAGGTTGTCAGGTCGTCGGACTTCGAGCCGATGGCCTCGGCGTGCGGTGCAAAGCCTTCAGCAACGACTGTGATGATCACCTCGGATCGCCACGAGGCTCTCATCGTGGGGTTGGGAACCAGCGCATAGCCGCCATCGCTTCCGGTCCTCGCCGTGGGCAGTGGATGACGAGCTAGGTTTCGCCGCGTGGATTCGTAGAACGCAAAAGTGGTGTAGGTGTTGAGGCGGAAACCGATGTTCGCATTCGCAACTGGCTTTCCGTGCTCGTCGTGCACGAACCCGCGAATCGGTTCGAACATGCCCCTCGCGCCTTGGACCGCGGATCCTGCGCGCTGACCATGGGCGCCAACCGCGAGAGTGCAGAGAATGGCGAGAGCGGCCACGGTACGGCGCCAAACTGATTGGTGAATCAAGACAGGGTTACGGGTCAGCCGCGCGGAATGAGGGGGCGCAGCGATCGTAGCCGGATCGAATGATCTAGGTTGGGTCTAGGGACAGCGCGACGCCATGGAGTCAGGCAAAGGAAGATCGTCCAGGCCAGCGCGCACGGCTACGCTCCGCGGCATGTCCGATCCCGACCTTAGCAACCGCCGCCCGCTGGCATCCCGCAACACGGGTTGGGCGGCGAAAGCTGCGAATGCGATGCTGGCGATAGGGCTAACGCCGAACGTGATCTCAGTCATTGGGATTGGCTTCGCTGGGCTCGGGGGATGGGCGCTGCTGTTCGGGCCGGGGCAGCCGTGGTTCTTTCTCGCGGCAGCGCTTGGCATTCAGTTGCGGCTGCTGTGCAACATGCTCGACGGCATGGTTGCGGTGGAAGGCGGGAAGGGTTCGCCCACGGGCGCGCTCTACAACGAGGCGCCGGATCGAATCGAGGACTCGCTGCTGCTGATCGCTGCGGGATATGCGGCTGGTGTGGCTTGGCTGGGCTGGCTCGCGGCAGTGCTGTCTGTGTTCACCGCTTACGTGCGCGCGTTGGGCGGTTCGCTCGGCTTCGAACAAG
>CBESZZ010000122.1:0-8700 GCA_965534055.1 uncultured bacterium
CTGTGGGGCTGTTGTCTCCGCAGCCCGCTCCAGTGCCGGGCGTGCTTGGTGAGTTCTGGTTGCGCTTGCCTTCCTTGGCAGCGTTCGGCGTTTTGGATGCGTCGGGGAGCGCTTCGTTCAGTTCCTCGGTGCCCAACGCACTAGAGATCGTGGGTGTGCAGTTCGCGAGTCAGGCGGTGACGGCGTTTGGAGTCGAAGGCCTGCGGTTTTCCAATCCGGCCGCCTCGACGTTTCGTCTCTGATCAACCTCTCGGGTCAGCCCCTCTCCTGGCCAGCACTCTGAACACCGTGGCGCATTGGTGCCTTGCAGGCGCCACCGCGCTGTTCGATCGGCGGTCGCATCGCGAAGCTGGGCTAGTTCGAACCCGGTAGGATCGCCATCTCTGAGGCGAGGCGAGCCAGCGCTCGGCTCAGCCGCACACGGACTGCACCCGTCGAGATGCTCAGTTTGTCTGCGATTTCCTGATGACTCAACCCGACGATTCGCGACAGCACGACGACTTCGCGTGAGTCTTCGGGCAATGTGTCGAGGCTCGATTCCAATCGCGCCATGGTCTCATTTGCCATCGCGTGTGCGCTGGGGCCGAACACGCTGGCATAGGCGTTCGCGAGAGCTCCGTGCGTCGCGCTAGCGAGGACTTCACGCTTTGCATCACGTCGTGCTGCACCCCAGTGATCTGCCCGGTTGTGAATCTTGTGGATCGCGAGCGTGAACAGCCAGTGACGGAAACTCCCTTCGCCTCTCCACTCGTAGGTGTCGATGCCGTGAAGGACCTCCAGGCACACCGTCTGCACCAGATCGGAGCACGACTCTTTTGCGCGAATTGTCGGCCCGCTCTTGGCGCGCACGAACGCTCGCAAGCCAGGCAAGTGCCTGTCGAGGAGTGCCTCTACCGCGGGCTTGTCGCCGTCCTGGGCGGCCGCGACGAGGAATTGTGAATCCTGGTCGTGCATTGTCAGGAGTGTAGCCCAGGTTAGGGGGGGGCGGAGGAGGTGGGTTTCTCAGCACGTTTCGCCGGCCGGTTCCATTGGGCTGGGGCGCGAGCCTGGACTGGAATCGATCGTGCCACTGCGATGATTGAACGCTGCGTTGCGGTGGGCGGAATGTGCGAGTGAAGCTCTTGGCCACGGGATTGATCGCGCGCCACGAGCGAGTTGCAAAACCTAGAGGGGATATCGACCACGGTGCGGCGCCGTGCATGATGCCCCCCTATGGCCGACAGCTCCAATCGTGATGGCGCATCTACCAGTGACGGTCCGGACGAGACATCTCGCGAGGAGTCAGGGGACTTCACGGAGCGGATCCTTCGCGGTTGCTTGGATGGTCCGGTGGACTCGTGGCACTCAGCTCTCGACGCTGCTTGCGTTGCGCACCCCGACCACGAAGACGAACTGCGTCGGCGATTCGCGTTCTTGGAGCAGGCCGGGATGTTGGAAGAGGCCGGAACGGGAACGGAACGTCCCAGCACGCCGTGGCTCACGTTGAGCGCAGAGTCGCCCCAGGTTTTCGGTGGCTTTGACCTAGAGGCGGTGCTCGGCCGTGGCGGAATGGGCGTCGTTTATCGTGCCCGCCAACGCAGCACGGGACGCACTGTTGCGCTGAAACTCATCCGTCCCGAACTCTTGGGGATCGCGAAGGCACGCGTGCGGTTTCAGCGTGAAGTGGAGTGCGTTTCTCGGCTGGAGCACGCGACGATCTGCACTGTGTATGAGGCGGGCGAACACGAAGGGATGCCGTTCGTCGCGATGCGATTGGTGGAAGGGCCCACGCTCTCCGAGCTGCTGTCTGGCGATGTGCAGGCAGATGATTCACAGGGTGAGCCACTCAATGCCAAGGCCGGCACGTCCTCGAGTGATTCTCATCTGACGAGTGCGTTTCTTCGGGGGACCACAACAACCAAGCGCAGCGTGTTGGCGACCATCGCAATGTTTGAAACCCTGGCGCGTGGAGTGCACGCAGCGCACGAGGGTGGTGTGCTGCACCGCGACATCAAGCCCGGAAACCTGATGATCGATAGTCAGGGCGATCCTGTGATTCTCGACTTCGGCTTGGCGCGTCTCGAAGAGTTGGTGGGAAGCTCGTTGACCGTATCGGGCGACGCCTTGGGAACGCCTGCCTACATGGCGCCCGAGCAAATTTCGCCGTCACGTTCGCGAGGTGACGGTCCGGATCGACGGAGCGATGTCTATTCGCTTGCCGTGACGCTCTACGAGTGCCTCTCGCGCAAGCATCCATTCGACGCTTCGACTCGAGACGAGCTCTACCGGAAGATTCTTGCGGGTCGCGCGCCTGAGTTGCGGCGGTTGAGCAAGCACGTGCCCAAGGATCTCAGCACGGTGGTTGCGATCGCGATGCACGTGGATCCGAACCAACGCTACGAAACAGCCGAGGCTTTCGCCGAAGATTTGCGGCGGGTTCGGCGGCTCGAGCCGATCTCGGCACGCAAAACCGCAGCGCCCGTCCGGTTCGCCCGTTGGTGTCGTCGCGAACCGTTGCTCGCTGGATTCGTTGCAGCGTTGATCGCGGGCGTTGGAGTGTCGACCTACTTTGCGATTCGAGCGAACAACAACTTGGAGTGATCCCTCGAATCCGAGCGCACCACGAAGTTCTTCGCGAATCAGGCGAACAACAGTCTGGTCAAGTCTGTGGAATCTGAGAAGCGCGCTGTCACCGAGGCGGAGCGATCGCGGCAGGAAGCAATCACGGCGCAGAGGGTGACAGACTTCTTGGTGGGTCTGTTCGAAGTCGCGGATCGAAGCACGCACCGTGGTGAAACCATCACCGCCAAAGAGGTGTTGGACCAGGGCACGCGCGAGATTGCTCGATCTCTCCAAGACGAGCCGGAGATCAGGGCGCGTTTGATGATGACGATGGGCAAAGTGCACGAGAACTTGGGGCAGTTCGAAGATGCGCAGCGCATGTACTCGGATTCTCTAGCACTTCGTCGCAATCTCTTGGACGGGGTTCCTAAGCGCCCAGGGTCAAGCTCCGATCAACTGGTTCTGACCGAAACTCTGGCTGCGCTAGGTGAGGTGGCGCACTTTCAAGACCGGTTCGGCGAAGCGGAGGCTCTCTATCGCGAGGGGCGCACCGTCAGCGAGGCGGCGCATCCGGGAGATCATGCTCTGACGGCGAAGTGCATTGACTTGATTGGGCGTGCGCGTCGCGACCTCGGTAAGCTTGATGAGGCCGGAGAGTTTCACCAGGCAGCTCTGGAGATGCGGACTCGTCTCTTCGGGACGGAGCATCCTGACCTCGCCGAGAGCCATCAAAGTTTGGGCATGCTCGCGATTTGGAGGGCCGATTTCGACACGGGGAGGGTCGAGATCGATCGAGCGATCGCGATCCGCGAGCGGCTTCTTGGTCCTGAGAGCGGCAGAATTCCAGAGCTCCTGGGAAGCCGTGCGTACATCGCTTTTCATTCGGAGACCTATGAAGAAGCTCAGCGCAGAGGCAAGGAAGCTTTGGAGCGCACGAGGATCATCTTCGGACCGGTGCACCAGGGCATCGGGCACTGCGCGAGTCTGCTCGGGACGATCGCGGCGGACAACAAGCGGTTGAAGGAAGCCACGGCCCACTACGAAGAAGCGCTCGCGGTCTTTCGCAAGATCGAAGGAGAAGACAGCGCCGAAGTCGCCACGCAGATTCACAACTTGGCGACCGTTGCCCGCGATGAGCAGCGTTGGGATGACGCATTTCGAATGCTCGACGAGGCGCTCGCCATTCGCCTTCGGCTGTTCGGTGAGAACGACAGCAGCGTGGCGACCAGCCGGTTCACGATTGCGCTTACCCGTGCCTGGAACGGCGAGCATGAGCAAGCTCTGCCTTCATTCTTTGCGGCATACGCCATCCGTGAACCGATCTTGGGCAACGATCATCCGCTGACCCAAAGGGTCTTGCAGTATCTGGTCCAATCGCTTGAGGCGACAGAGTCTCCAGACTTGGCAAAGTGGAAAGCGAAGCTGGTTGAGTAGGTCGGGTTCGGCGTCTGCATAGCACTCGTCTACCAGCGGGAAGGCAAGCGGAAGACCATGGGTGATGGCGCAACCCCGGCGGTGACCGCTAGCGTGCCGACGTCGACGTAGGCCTTGGCCAACGTTGCGGTGTCCTCGCCGTGAATCTGGCGATGGTGGCGCCAAGCGTCCAATCCCTGCAGGTGGCGCCGGCGCGTGCGGCCTTCGTAGCTTCCAGGCGGAAGCTCGATTCGAGCGACACCATTGTGGTCGGTGAACGTGTTCGAGAAGCTTGCAACGGAGCGATGCTTTGCATCCAACCAGTCGACTTCTACGCCAGCGCAAGGCGCTCCAGTTGAATCGAGTACGGTGTATTCGCAGATGCTCGAAGCGATGGTCAGCACGAGTCCGGTCACGGGGCGTCCGGCTTGGACAACCAGCGGTTGAAGTGCTGGAATCGAAACGTTGGGCATGCCAGGACGGTTGGGAAAGACGTGTGCGGTCCACGTTCCCGGCGTGAGTTCTGCGGTGAAGCTGCCGTCTTCTGCCGTTCGGAAGGATCGGCGCACCAAGGATCGCTCTGGGGCGGTTGTCGATTCAGACTGGAGTGTGAACCGAAGCGTTGTGGATGCAGCTGGTTCGCTGTTCAGGAGCACCAATCCTGCGATGGCCGTCCCGGTGAGCGCGGATAGATCCAGAGTGATGGATCGATCTTCGCCCGACTCAAGCCCTTCGACCCGGGCCAGGAATCGATAGGACCAGATCCAGGATTGACTTGTTCGGTATTGCGCACAGCGCAGCCAAAGCGCTCCGTCGCCGGCGGGCAGTCCTGTGAATCGAAGTTTGCCGTCTGGATCGACGAGCACCGCCTCATTCTCGTCGGTGTCGCGATCCACTGGCCCAAGGTTCAACGGGCGAAACCACACTGTTGGGCGGAGCCGCTTTGTGAGCGACGCGCGAGGTTGACCAATCCGCTGTCCGGCGTTGCGGAACATCTGCGCGAGTGCGGCTTCTGGACCAATCTGAACTGTGAGGGTGGCTCCTGCCGATAGTTGAACGAGCAGCGGCTCGGGCGCGTCGAACGTGACGTTGTGCTCGACGTGGTTCGCATGATTCGGATGCGCCACCAAGAGGCTGTGGAGACCGCCTTGAACGCCATGTAGTTCAACGGATCCCTGCGCATCGGTCGTTCCGGTGCTCAAGATGATTGGCATGTTGAACTCTTCGTTCGACCAGCGTCCGAACGATCGCGGTTCGTCGAACTGGTCGAGAGGAAGGTCGCGGATGTCAATCAGGCGAACTTCGGCCTCGGCAAGAGGTTTGCCAGAGGCGTCGTGAACAATTACGCGGCGCGATGCCGCAACGGGAAGTTGAACTTCCAAGACTACGTGTCGGCGCCCCGGGAACTGCACGGCAACTGGCGCACTCGCGGTAAGGTGCGAAGGTGCTTCGTCGGTCGGTACCACCTGCATGAAGTAGTCACCCAACCACAGCCCTGCCACGGTGCACTCGCCGTTCGGATGATGGCCGAGGTTGCTTTCTTGCGCCCAAATCGTGGCTTGAATTGCTCGCTGAGGAACAAGATTCACGACGTAGTCTTCCACGGGCTGTCCGGTGTCTGCCGCAGTCACTCGGATTGTGGCCGTAGGAGCGCGGTGCAGGACGAGTTGAAGGTCCTCCTGGCCCCACGGCACAAACTCCTCTGTGACCAGCGGCGAAAACTTGGAGCGGAACATACCGACGTCGACTCGCAGCTGGACCGGTCGGGCGTCGACGGACGGGTCGCGAGAGATCTCGAACTCGCCCTCGGCGTTCGATGGTGTCGACCAATCCTTGTCCTGTCGATTGAGGGCGAACACGCGTAGGCCCTCTACGGCGCGCCCGTCCTGGTCGAGAAGGCGTCCGCGGATGCGGTCTAGTGCGCTCAGCGAAGCGACGACAATGCGCAACGGTTCTTGCCCGTGGGCGTCGAAGCGAAACTCCGCTTCTGGCGACTGCACCGCACGGCCGTCGACTTCAACGGTGTAGTTGCCAGCGGGCATTGGTTCGTCGATTGCGTAGGCGCCGCTTGTTGAAGACTCGGTCGAGAACCAGGTGCGTAGCTCGCGGCGTGCGGCGTGGAAGTCGAGTGATTGCGCTTTGAATGTAAGCTGCGCGTCTGCGACCGACGTGCCGTCCGGTTCTGTCACCTGTCCCGCAAGGACGCGTGCTGTGGGGATCGCGCAATCGCCGAGCTGCGCGACACCGTCGCTGTCCAGGCCGAGCTCTTCCCACTTGCGCGTGGCGTGGCCCGCCGCGCTGAGTTGCAGCCGGAAGCCTTGGCTTGGCGCTGCAGGAAACTCCACGGTGAACCGGCCCTCTGCGTTTGCAACGGTTTCGTACTCGAAGCGGTGGCGCTCGCCCTCGTTGCGTACGGTTTTGACCCACTCCAAATTTAGTTCATGCGGCTCGATGACGACCGCAGCGTTCGGCACCATGCGGCCGTTTTGGTCGACGCATCGACCGGTCACACTCGCTGTCAGCCACACTTGATGCTTCGAGACATCGGCCGTGGGGTCAGAGGTTCCGTCGGATGATTGAACCCGACCATGGATGTCGAGGTCGTCGATGCGGGCTTCGGTTCCAGCGCTTGCCCTGGCGGGATTGGCTGCGATCCGGCTGGTTGGATCCGAAGCGTCGTCCGGAGCGTTCGGCTGACGGTCATCCGGTTGCGGCCAATACTGCCAAGCGAGTAAGGCGACGAGTGTCCCTGCGATGATGGCCAGTAGCCACTTGCTGGCGCTTGGTTGCATCGCAGGATTCTAGCAGTCCCGCAGCATTGAACACGTCGTGTGGCTCTACAGCTCCAGCAAGTTGGTCACGCGGGCGACAGTTCCTGAGGGTAGTGCCGGCACGAACAGGTCAAAGCCTTGGAAGGCGATTGCACCACCGAAGCTGGGGCAGGGCGTGAGCAGCGTGACGCGGCCCTGCGCATCGTAGACGCCGATGCCGATGGTGATTGCCGGCGTGTTGATGCAGATCAAGCCATCGATGACCGGGTGGGTTTGACCAAACCCCCGACCGATGCTGGCGAGCAATGCCGTCACTTGGCCGGCTTGACCGATGGCGGTGAGGTTGCCTGATGTCGCGTCGCAGCGCAGTTGACCGGTCAGCGTCAGGGTTTGCGGGAAGCTCGATGATGAGGTCTCCGAGTAGCTGTAGAGATACGTCAGGAAAGGCTGAACGATCGCCTGAGAGTGTCGACCGCCTCGGGCGCCGAGGCTCTCTCCGAGGGCATTAACCGCGGCGAAGTTGCCCGTGTCCCAGTCGAAACCAATGCACTGCGTGCCGTCACATGGCTCCAAGGCGCCGGCGTCGACGGTGCCACCGCCAGGCACGGTCGTCGTGTTGTCGCCGTAGCCGAAGAGTTGGGTTGGAGATCCACCGGGCGCGCACGTGGCGTTGAGTTGAATTCCTCCCACCGCGCTGCCGAAACCGCGGAACGCGACGTAGTAGAACTGTGGTGGAAGATCGAGCTGCACACGGCTGTAACGATCCGCAGTTTGGTAGTCGTCGACGGTCAAGATCTCCGTCATGTTGCGGTCGTAGATCGCGATCGTCGTGTCGACAATCGGGTTCGTGGCAGTGGCGGAGGTCGTGATCGTCACAAGTTCCCCTCCGGGGTTTACATCGAGCGTGGCTAGGAGTGTGGATCCGCTTGCATTGACCGAGAAACTTCCTCCGGCGATCGAACAAACATTGAGCAGGCCAAGGCCTCCCGTCGAGCAGAGAAGGGAGTAGGGCTCTGGAGCAGATCCCGAAGTGTTGATGACCGTGACGTAGTAGTCGTGAGGGCTCAGGTCGATGTCCAGGCCGGGATCGTTGGGGTTGGAGCTGGAGCCGCGCTCGTCGTCATCGTTCAGCGAGTAGACACGACCGCTTGCGGTCGTCACGAGCAATGCGAGATCGGCTGTCGGAGAGGTTGCGAGAACTCGAAGGTTGGCGAAACTCGAGGTCGTTCGACGGAGGGCGTGAAAAGACGTCCCGGTGGATCCTGTGGTTCCTGTGGCCGAGCAAGCAACCTCGACCGCAGGAGTGCGATTGATCACAAGCTCATAGGCACCGCCGGTGGTCTCGTCGAACTTGTCGGCGCTGACGTAGTAAGTGTTGCCAGCGGGGAGGAACATCGCGATCTCGGAGAGAAGGCCACCATTGGCGTCATCGTTCTCTGCGATCAGCTCGCCGAACTGGTTGTAGATCTCCAGGTATGAGTCAGCGATCACGCTGCCTGTTACCGGCGCGATGATGGAGAAGACGTACTGATCGTTGGTGGTTGGGCTGAACTTGTAGAAGTCCACATCGTCGGCCAAGCTGTTGTCGCCGGTGACGCAGACGTTGGAGCTGTTGCCCACTTCCTGCGCGCGGTCGAGGCAGTCGTTGGACTCGACCTCTGGGGTGCTTGAACGACGGCGGAAGGGCGGCTGGCTGGATGTGTCGTACAGGGTCCGTGATCCAGCGCGGTCCTTGGCGGGCTGGGCCGCGCGGAAAGCGGCTTTCAGCTCGGCCAGTTCGGCCCAGGTTGTCGCGACGCCGGCAGCTTTCGCCTGGTCGATGACCTGGATGGCCGTGACCCCGGAAAGGGAGGCGAAGTTCTGGGCGATCCAGGTGGAGTAGCGGCTGGTTGAGGCTTGGTCTTGGGCGCTAAGGGAGGCCGCGAGCAGGGCTGCGGTCGCGAGGGTGAAAGTGCGCATGTTGTTTGTGTGCAAG
>CBESZZ010000123.1:0-8666 GCA_965534055.1 uncultured bacterium
CCGGGAACCACTTGGTCATCGTCGGTGAAGACGGGTGGGCATTGAACTTCGTGCGGGACGCACGCAGCAACCTGATTTCCCTAGCTGAAGCGCGAAGGATTGCGCGCAGCGCGTGGAGGTGGAAACCATGATCCATCTAGTGGTCTGCGAAGACTCTGTGGGTGGTTTGAAGCCCACGTCACACCGATTGGAGTGGGAGGGGCAAACTCCTCGGGAGTTGGTGGAGTCGTTCTGCCTCGCGGGTCTTGAGGTGGACGTTCGTGTTCACGAGAAGCTCGTCTTGCCAGAGCTGTGGGACGATCCGCTGCCGAGACACACAGAGGTGCTGATCTCGCCGCGGATGCACGGAACCGAAACGCTGATCTACATCGGCGTGTCGCTGCTGATCAGCGCCCTGGTCAGCGTGGCCAGCTACTACCTTTTCCCGCCGCCCAAGCCCAAGACCCAGCAAGGGCTCGACGACAATAGTTCGACCTACGGCTTCGGGGGACTGCGAACGCTGTATCGAACGCAGGGTCAGCCGATCCCATTCGGGTTCGGCAAGGGTCGGTTGCCGGGAAATACGGTTGCGTCAAGCACAGCCGACAACGGAGTCGGTGGCGAGGACTTGCAGGTCATTCTCTCTTGGTGCCATGGGGAGATCGAAGGCCTGGGTGATCTGTCGGCCTCTGAGATCGACTTCTACGGCTCGCTGGATCAACTACCTCCGCCGGGTCGGCAACTCCCGCAGGGCATCCGAATCAACGGCGTCCCGGTTTCGGCTTCCAGCCTCGAAGTCCCGGGGATGGTCTTGTCCTACCGCACCGGAAGGGACCGACAGAGTCCGTTGCCGATCAGCAGGCTGACGGGCACGTCGACGACGATCGGAATCGGCACGCGGTTGGAAGGGCTCAACGACACAGCAGCCGCTGTGATTGCTGTCGGTGGTCCCTACCGATTGCGCCTGAACTTGCGCGCTGACGCGGGCCTCTATTCGCTTGACGGCAACGGGAACCTGACCCCGCGATCCGTCGTCTTGCGCGTGCGATACAGAGCCGGAGATGGGCCGTTTCAAGACGCACGGTTCATTTCGCCCACGATTGCTACGGGTCAAATAACCATCACCGGATCCGACCGTACTCCCAAGACGATTTCGCTGGAGTTCGATCCTCGGCCGCTTGGTCAGGAACTGGATACCCCAGTGGTGGTGGAGATCGCACGGTATTCCGGGCGTGGTGGAGTTCGGGACTCGGATCTTCTCACTGTGTCGTCGCTGGTCTACACGCAAGCAGTGGTGTTGGAGTATCCCAACGAAGCTGTCGGCGAGTTCGTGTTCCGCGCATCAGAGAAGATCAGCAGTTCTCAGCCAGACATCTCCTGCTTCGGACGCTGGAGCAAGGTGCGCATGTGGGACGAGACTCTCGGCTGGTCGCCGCTGACCTTCCGAACGTTGGACCCACCGTGGTTGCTTGGAAACCTCGACCCAGGAGAGAACCCAGCGTGGCAGCTGCTCCACTTCTTGCTCGATCCTGCTGGGGGCAACTATCAGGAAGAAGATCTCGACCTGCAAAGCTTCCGGAACCTGGCGGACTACTGCGCGCAGGAGGTCGCAGTTGGCGTCCAGCGCTACGCGGCGATGTATGCGATCGACACGGTCTCGGACACGGCAAACCATGTTGACGAGCTGCTGAACGCATGCCAGGCCCAGTGGGCACGCAATGGCAAGAAGCTCGGTGTGCGCTACAGCTACCGAGACTTCCACGGGTTTGGCACCAACGTTGTTCCCGCCCGTGCGACCGACGTTCTAGGCGAGTGGGTGGTCAACTACCGCCAGGTATTCAACCAAACCAACCTGCGCGACTTCGGCCGCAAGCAGTTGGAGACACATGAGCGTGCGACGCAGTTCGACGTTGAATTCAACGCCGAAGACCAAGACTACGAGCGCGACAGCTGGCCGGTTCCTGACCCGAACCCCGAGGATCCGACTGCAACCGTCACGCTGAACAGCAAGCCCATGCGGCTTCGCGCCGTCACAAGCCGAGAGCAAGCCGAGCGGATGGCTCGGTTCCAGCACAACGTCAACCGGCTATCCAAGTGGCGCATCAGCTTCACCGCTGGGATCGACGCATGGGGGCTCGCTCCGAACGACCTGATCGGTGTGGAGCATGACAGCGTGACGCCGCGCAGTGTCGCGGGCCGAACCGCTGATGGGTTCGTCCGTGCCTTCGTCAGCGAAGTGCCGTTGGACGTCGGGTTCGAAGTCCCGGCAAACGAACAGTGGGCGTTGTGGACGCGGACAATCAACGCGTCGCTCCCCGGTGGCTACGCCATCGAGAAGCTGCTGATCCCCACCAGCGCTTCCGTGCAGTCGTTCCCCGCGGGAACACCAATCCCGATCTCACCGTCGCGGACGTTGGACCAGGGTGCACCGGTCAGCATCGGCCCCGTGGACGAGTCCCTGATCGCCTACGAGATCACAGAGATCACTTTGGACGAGCGCGGCACGCGTCGCATTGAGGCGATCGAGTGGCACCCTGAGTTCTACGACCTGGGAGATACCGCCACAGCTGCTGCGACTTCTGGTGGCCCAAGCGCCACCGCAACGTCTGCCCCCGCAATTGGGATCGCTCCACAGCACATTCCGAAGGCCAGCGACATCGCGGCCTACGTCACCGGTGTGACGGCAGGTGAGCTGGACATCGTGTGGAGCCGCCCGGTTGGCTACACGGGCAGCTCGTGTCGAGTGTGGCTGGAAGAGGGATCAGCGTGGCGCATGGTTGGAGAGACCCGTGGCGGGTCTCTCACAATCCCTGCGGGGCGACTCTCGCCTCGTTCCGAGGTCACTATTGCGGTGGCGCTCGAAGATGGGGTTGGCTCGTGGCAGAGCGCAGCAGAAGCCGGACGGTCCACGATCATCATCCCAGAGTTCCCTGACTTGGCTGTGCCGCCGGTTCCGGGATTCGCGGCCGCTATGGTTGGAGATCGCCTGCGCGCAAGCTGGGGCCGGCTGGACCCTCGGTCACTGACTGCCGTGGAGCTCCGGAGTGGTTCGCAGTGGATGGGCTCCCGCCGGCTCATCACCGTGGACGCAACGCGTGACCACGTCGAGCTGCCGTTGCCCTACACGCCCAACACGAAGATCTGGGCCCGGGGGATCCATCGTTCTGGCCTCTACTCGGCGAGCGCGATCACCGCTGATGTCTCGGTGGACTACGAACCTGGCCTGATTGAAACGGGAGCACCGCTAGATGTTCTCGATTCGGATCCCCTTGAAGGAACGCTGAGTGGTGGGTTCGTTCAGCTCGGTGATCGTGCAGAGCTAAAGCTGACCGGTGAATTCTCAGGCGTCATGACGTCAGATGAATTTGAGCCGAGACCTGCAGAAGCGAAGCGCCGCTGGTCGGTATTCGTCGACTGGCACGAGATCCAAGACCGCCCAATCTCGGACCTGGAGGGGATCGCATCGGGCGACGCCAGGTGGTGGAGTGCAGCGGGTCGCGAGTCATCGCCCGCGATGCCTGGACTCACGTTCGGCGTTCCGATCTCGACCTACTCAGGCCCCATGGATCAGCTCCCCTGGTGGCTGACGACTCTTGGTCCTCTTGGCGCAATCGGATCGACGAGTCATGTCGTCGTCGAATGGCGATTCTTCGCGGGTGGCGCTTGGTCCGCTTGGCGCGAAGTGTTCGCCCCTGAGTGGGTCTTGGCATCCAAAGTTCAGGCTCGGGTTACGGCCTTCCGCGCGCACACGCGCTCGCGAGTGGTCGTCTCGAAGTTCATGGTCGCCTGCGCGTCCTGACCCACCACAACGACCCCGATGCCTCAACAGACTTTCGACCCACCAAGGGATGTCAGCGATGACCTTCACCAGGCTGTGACGGTGCGGATCCCTGAGGCTTTGGACACCGTGCGGCAGAGCCACTTCGGCCCCGCGGAACCTCCGAGCATGGCGCCTGGAATGCAGTGGTTCGACACCTCTGTCCCGGCCCTCAAGCTCCGTAACGAAGCGAACACGGCATGGCTCGTGATCGTCGACTTCTCCTCCGAGTAACCCCAACAGAATCAGAAGCATGACCGACTCCAAAGTGAACAAGCTCTGCGTCCGCCTCGGCGAAATCATGGTTGCCAAGAACCCAGCCATGCTAGACAGACTGGCCCAGGACATCGTTGACACGAAGAAGGAGGAGATCGTCGGAGAAGTTCTCGAACAGCGACGGTTGCACGCTGGAGCCCAGTATCGAACGGGCATGAACCTCGGTGACTTGGAAGATGCGGCGGGCATCAAGCGCACCGTCGAACCTGAGGTGTCGGACCTAGCTCAGATGGTCGAAGAGAAGGCCACGGATCCAGACCCAAAGGCGACCGCCGCCGACCCAAGCGCCTCCAAGAGCAAGGCCACCAGCAAGGCTGGCGCGTCCTAACGGACCGCCCACCCCGCACGTGACCAGCGTCGGACAGAGACGCCTGCTGACCGGCATCGTCGAGCAGGAGACCGCTGGCCGTGCCGTGGTGCGTGTCGGTCAGGACACGCTACGCACCGCGCTCGCCGATCTACTCGACCCCGATCGCGATCTCGAAACTCTTACGATCATCGGCGCGGTAGACGACGACGAAGTCGAACTCATCCTGCAGGCCAGCGAGGACCAGAACGTCCCCGTCCTGCAGGTGAAGAAGTCGAGCGGCTCAGTGGTCGCCAGCATCGACGCGGCCGGCACGATCGTCGCGACGATGATCGACACGACCTCCAACTTGGTCGATGGCGTGAACCTCGTGAACCTGGCGGCGACGGTGGCGAGCCACACTGCGACGCTCACCACGCAAGCGGCATTGATCGCCGCGAACACGTCAACGATCGCGCTGAACACTGCGCACCGAACCGGTGCTGCGAAGCACCGCTCGATCGCATGGTTTGGAACCATCTCGGGAGCGACCGTGGGCCGGTGGTGGTACGGGGAGACTGAGTCGGGCGAGAACGGCGATGTGAACGTCTTCGCGTTTCCAGTCCCTCTCGACCTCACTGTGGTTTCGATTGCGATGTCGCAACGCACCAACCTGCCAGCTTCAGGGACTCAGGGATACAAGGTCTCCATCGAGGTCTACGAAGACGGTTCGCCCTACCACTCAAACGGACATCAGTACACGTCGTCAACTTCAACCATCGAAGTGGCTTCGGTGTCAACGCAACCCCATGTGCTCGCCGTCGACTGGGATGTCGACGCAGGGCAATCGTTCCTGCTGCGCATCGATACCGATGACGCAACCACGCTTGCTCCGTTCTATGGAAAGATCGGTGTCGGCTTCGAAGTGAGGTGAATCAGATGACCGAACCAACCCCGGCGCCCGTCGCGCCATCCCCCGACGAAGGTCGGATCGCATCCGCCGTCGAGGCGATCCTCCGCCCCATGGTCGAGGCCGGTCTCGACAAGCTGCCCGAGGTCGCGGCGAGCATCGGTGTCGTGGCTCGCGCGATCGCCCTCATGCCGCGCGGCGTCGAACAGGACGAGCTCGCCGATCGGCTTGGCGACCTGTCGCTGGTCTACCTAGACAGCGCTGGCGTGAGAGTGGCAGTACCGCTCCACGATGTGCTCAAGGGCTCTATGTCGAGCATTCCCGCACTCCTGCAAACCGGCGCCCAGATCGCGCGCCTCTTCTTCCCCGTCTAGACATGACTAAGACCGAACCAATGAAGCCAGGGCCGCAGACTAGCGAGTTCTGGATCACCATCCTGTGCGCCATTGCCGGGCTCTATCTGATCGTCTTCACCGACAAGACAGTCGAAGGCATGGCGCTCATGTCGATCGGTGGCGCCGGCTACGCGATCAGTCGCGGCATCGTGAAAGGCGCAGCCGTCAAGACATTGGGCACGGTCGGTCTCTGTCTTGCGCTTACGTCTTGCGGCGTCTTCAGCGAGTACGGAGGCCCCGACTTCAAGAAGTCGCAGCCGGTCATGGAGCGCGTCGAGAGATGGGCGGGCGACTACGTTCGCGAGGACGTCGGACTGATCGAGCCTGAGCGCCTGGTGCGTCTAGCCGAGCTTGATTCTCTAGCCGATCAGCAGGACGCGGGAGTCAAGTGGCAGGGTGTTGAGACCCCAAGGCGACCGACTCGGTGAGCGGGCGGTCCGGCAACCGAAACCAAGGCACAGGTGGAACGTCCACCGAGTCGCGTCTCGTCCGCCTCGAAGAGGGGCTCCAGACGATCGTCGAAGCGGTCCGCACCGAGTCAGCGAACACGGATCGTCGGATCGCGGAACAGGGCGAGCGGATCGAGCACGTCGTGGAGGACCTGTCGAAACAGATCGCGAAGGCAAGCTCCAGTGGGCGAGTGCAATGGGGGGTTCTCTCGGGGTGGGCGTCCGTATTGCTTGCAATCGGTGCAGCGTTCTACACGAGTGCCAAGTCCGAGTTTGACCGCCACCGCTCTGTGACCGAAGAGGCCTTTCGCTCGTCGGCTGAGGGTCTACAGGCTCGAGCCCGCTGGATTGGTGGGATTGATCGAGGGCTTGCGGACATCGTGCGGCGAATTGATCGCAGCGATGCTGCGCTGCTGCGGCAGTTGAACACGTTGGAAGCGCAAGACCTCCGCGAAGCTGATCGGGTGCAGGCGCTTGAAGGGCGGATGCGGGAGGACTTGGGGCAGTTGCGTGCGTTGCTTCAAGCGTCGCCTGGGGGGTAGCTAGCGAAGAGCCCCGACTCCGCGCCACCGGAGCCGAGGCAGGCGGGCAAACCACCGCCTACTTGTTGCTGGCGGGGGCAGGCTTGCCTTCGGGCGCCACCCGCTTCGCGGGCCAATGCCCGCCACGCTTCGTTGGGTCTGCGTCGATCGCGCCCAGGTCGGTGACGAACGTTGGCACTCCGGCGATCAGCGTCTGATGCCACACACGCCGCGTGGCCTCCATGTCGCTCACTGCTGCTTCCACCTGCTCGTCAGGAGTGGCGACCACGAAGCCGCGTGTGCCGTCCACTGCGTCGTCCTCCTGCCACGTGAGGATCGCGAGTCCGCCGGGCACAGTGGCGACGCCGGCGAACTGGGAGTCGACTGGCATCGTGACC
This sequence comes from uncultured bacterium, assembly GCA_965534055.1. GTDB lineage: Bacteria > Planctomycetota > UBA1135 > UBA1135 > UBA2386 > CBESZZ01. The sequence goes on from CBESZZ010000123.1 coordinate 7,032, forward strand.
GCGATGGGGTCTTCGAGCTTCAGTCGGTTGGTTGGGATGACGTGCTGGGCGAGTTTGGCCATGGGGCCATCATCGCAGATTGCTCATGCGATGACTAAAGTCCAACTCGGCGCTCCACGCTCTGCTGCTTCGTTCCTCATCTGCCATCCGAGGATGACGTTGTTCACCTCTTCAGCCAATTCGCTATTTGGTTCGCAGTCGTCAGAGTTCCGCAGACGCATGGCGAGGTCGATCCAGATCAGCATCGTGGTGTTGATGCAGGTGAAGAGAAACCACTCGCGCTCTTCTGCGATGCATTGCATCAGCTCCGGAAGATCAACCGGCCCAGGAACGTAGTTCAGGATCTCCAGACCGAGAATCGCTCCGGTCTCGGAGTCCACGTCAACCATCACCTGCCCGCCGTCGAACTCCAGCGTGGAGAGCTCACCGGTTCTCGGAACATCGATCTCCAGATACGCAGCTTCGATCCTGCGCTTGCCGATTACGCCACCGATCTGGACCTTCAGCTCTGCGTCAGGCATCAGGTCGGAGCAGCCGGCGGGCGCCTTGATCGTCGCGATGTATTGGTCGTTGGTTCTATTGCTCATCGGGTGCACCTCGGAGCGTCGAGATTGGCGAGGGTGACGAGTTCAATCTCACCACCCAATTCTAGGCGGTTCGAATCAACCTTGTCGATCGTCTGGCAAACTACGGCAAGGCGGGTGCTTCCGATCCGAACAAACCGCTTCCATCTCCCCTTCCTCGCGATCATGTCATCGATCCCTTCCAGCGGGCTCTTTAGGGCCTTCTCAAGGGATTCCAGAGTAGGCATCCCAGCCTTGGCATGGTGCTCTAGGAGGCCGGACTCCAAATATTCCCGCAGCGTCGCCAGCTTCGGCGCCTTGTCTTCGTCGGAGATCAGGGGCGAGGTCCGCCCGATCAGCCGCCAAACCACGTGGGCGAGAGTGACCACGTGGACGTTCGTTCCGTGTGGACCCAGTCGGATTTCGGCTCCCAGGTTGGCTGAGCGGGGGAAGGGCTTGTTCCTGTGCTGCACTCGGTTGAGCAGGCCCGGGGAGAGTCTGCCGTCCGCCCCCCGCATTTGCTCGATCAGCTCACGATCCGAGGATTTAGTCTCTCTTCGATTACTCGAGGGTGTCATTCCGTTCTCGCTTCGTTTCGGACGATCGCATGGCCTGGGTGCGCAAGCCTTCAAACCCTGGATGGTGCAGATTCAGCGCCGGCGAGTCAGTGCCAGACGGCAGCAAGTACGAACTTGTTTGGCAGCAAGACGCTCTAACTCGATCGAGTTGAGAAAGCTCACCCCGCCGGCACCACAGCCTCATTCTTGTTCCAGGAGTGCGACCCCTTCTGCCGTCAACACATAGGTGAAGCTGCCAGGGGGATCGCGCGTGATGATCCAGTGTCCGGACGTCTCGCCAGCCTTGATCAGAGACTTCAATTGCTCGAAGTTTGCAATGCCTTCGATGGGCAGGCGGACGGTGCTTCCCACGCCATTGCGAAGCGGCTTTTGAATGCGAATGTGCCTTTGAAGCGCGTTGAAATTCATGCGGGGATGACCTCCTGATCGACTTCGAAGAGCTGGTCGATCGCGTCGAGGATCTTCGCCTCGACGTAGTTGGTGCTCTGCATGAT
>CBESZZ010000124.1:0-8630 GCA_965534055.1 uncultured bacterium
GCTGTAGACAGCGACCGTCTCGATGCCGAGGTCCTTGCAGGCGCGCAGAATGCGAAGCGCGATTTCGCCGCGGTTCGCGATGAGGATGCGTCGGAACAAGGCGTCAGTCCCTGATGCGGAACAGGGGTTGACCAAACTCGACCGGCTCGCCGTTCTCGGCCAACACTTCGAGCACTTCGAACGACCGCTCGGCCTTGATCTCGTTCATCACCTTCATGGCCTCGATGATGCAAATCGTGGTGTCCTCGCCGGCGCGGTCACCAACCTTCGCGAACGGCTCGGCGTCCGGCGAACTCGCCCGATAGAAGGTGCCGACCATTGGTGAGAGGAACACCTCGCCCTCGGGCGCTTCAGGTGCCGCCGGCGCCGCAGCAGCCGGATGCGAAGAAGCAGCGTAGGCAGTGCCCGACGGTGCGGGCATGGCGGCCACCGCCGCTGGCGCCCAACCCGTAGGCGGGTCTTCTTTCAGCCGCACGCGGATCCTCGACTCGCCCTCGCGAAGCTCGACTTCCACCGCGCCCCGATCGACCATCACGTCGATTAGCCGCTGAACGCTGGCCACGCGTGCTTCGGTCGGCCCATCACCTTCGGCGGTGACCGACGCGATGCGAGTCGCCCGCGGTTTCTTCGCCGCCTTCTTCTTGGCAGCTTTCTTCCCAGCCTTCTTCGGCTGGGGCGACTTGCGTGTTGACGCCTTGCCAGCCTTGGCGGGGCGACGGGACTTTGCTGCCTTCTTGGCGGCGGATCGTGAGGTCTTCTTGGCGGCCATCGAGGCTCCCGGTCCTAAGCCGTGGAAATCAGTGCGGTGTGCGCAGCCAACCATCGCGTTTCGATCCACCGTTTCCAACGGGGCTTCGAGAATCTGCGACGGAAAGCCAAGCATTCCTGTGTTGGATCACGCGGTGATCGACGGCACCGGCGTCGCAGCGGACCATGGGCCGCCGACCCCGCCCTCCTTCTTGAGCAGGCGCACATCCTGCATTGAGCAGCCCCGGTGCAGCCCCTTCACCATGTCGTAGATGGTCAATCCCGCCACGGTCGCAGCCGCGAGGGCCTCCATCTCCACGCCCGTGCGCCCGGTGGTCCCCGCGGTGGCCAGAATTCGGACACCGCACTGCGCCTGCGACTCAACCGTGGCCGCCGTCGCGCCGGGGTTCGCCACGAGCTCCTCCGGCTCGAAACCCACCTCCACGAAGTCAAGCGAGAGCGGGTGGCAGAGCGGGATCAGCCTGGAAGTTTCTTTGGCCGCCTGGATCCCGGCGATCCGGGCCACCCCCATCGCCTCGCCCTTGGGCAGGTCACCAGCGATCAAGGCCTCGCGGACGGCATGGGGCATCACAATCAACGCGGTGGCCGTCGCCACCCTCCGGGTGGGCTGCTTTGCCCCCACATCGACCATCTTCGCCCGACCTTCCGCGTCGAGATGCGTGGGCCCTTGCGGGGTTTCCGGGTCGGTGCGGCGTTTCCGACCCTCGTGGCCGGACCCTCCGTCGGAGCCTGAAGTTGCGTTCATGCCGGGGGATCCTATTCACCTGAGGCCGGGCCGCCGAAACCTGGAACTGAAACTCCTGCTGCCGTCGTCGTTTTGGCGACGTATAGGATGGGTCCTTGGTGCACTCGTGGCGTGGCGGCCTCGCTTTGGCCACGGTCTCACCAGGTCTCGTGCGTCCGACGCACCAACACCAAGCATCTCCATCTTCGAGCGTTCTCAACCGTCCAGCGGACGGCCAACTCTCGGCGAAGGCCCTGAATCCAGGAAACCCGAATGCACCCAAGTTCACGACTCCAGTCCCTTCTTCTGTGCGCCGGCCTCGTCGGCGCCGGATCTGCATCCATCACTGCCCAGCAGAATGTGGATGAAAAGATCGTACTGGAGCTTCGCAAGGTCGAAGCCGGTCCGCTGGAACGCGCCTTCGCGGGCGGCCTCGCACTCCTCGATGGCCTGCCAGAAGTGCAGGACGACACGATTGCTCGGGGCTTGGTCCAAGCCGCGGAAAAAATCGGGTTCAAGGGCAAGCTGGCCGCGGCCACGGCACTGCGGGAGCTGGATCCAGGCGACGTCTACGGCAGCGACCTGCTCGCCATCCTGAAACCGGTCTCTGAAACCGACGACACCGAGGCCCAGATCGCAGCCCTGGAGATGCTCGGCGACGAACGCCGCTTCAACATCCGGGTGATGCCCGATGTCCGCGACCTGCTGCGAGAGCGGGCCAAATCCGAGCTGGTCGCGCCTCGCGTGCGACTCACGGCAGCCAAGGCTCTGTGGGAAGTCGGCACGAACGAAGACCGCGAACTTTCCCGCGACACCCTCGAGCAATTCTTGCGCTCCGCAGACCGCAAGCTGCAGATCGCAGGCGCCCTGGCACTCGCCGCCACCAACTCCGAGCCCACGGGCGCGGCCTGGGATCTGCTGAGAGAAGTGGCCCAAGAGCCCACGCCCGAAGGCCAGCAGGCCCAACTGTTCGTGAAGCTTGACCAGCAGCGTCGCGAGTTCGAATCGTTCGTCGCGCAGGTCCACAAGAAGCAGCTCGAGAGCGGCGACTCCGCCCCCACGGACGCCAACGAGTTCAGGGTTCTCACCGAACTCATGCGCCGCATCCAAGCGCAGCACGTCCGCGGCGAGTCATTCACCGACGAGGAGCTGCTGGAGTTTGCCGCCAAAGGAATGATGTCCGGGCTCGACCGTCACTCGACGTTCTTCAGCTCCGACGAATTCCAGCGGTTCTTCTTCGACCTCAACCGCGAGTACGGCGGCATCGGCGCTTTCGTCAACTTTGACCAAGACGGTGACTTCTCCATCGTGCGCCCGATCTATTCCGGCCCGGCCTACGGTGCCGGACTGCGCTCGGGTGACAAGATCCTCGCCGTCGACGGCTGGGAAACGAACGGCCACACCGACCAAGAAATCATCAAGCGCCTGAAGGGCAAGCCCGGCACCGACGTGGAAGTCCGCATCTACCGCCCCGGCATGAGCAAGCCGGAAGAGCTCACGATTGAGCGCAGGCAGATCGCGGTGCCTTCGGTCAACGCCACGATGATCCCCGGCGGCATCGGCTACATCGAACTGGTGAACTTCAGCCAAAACACCGCTCTTGAGCTCGAATCCGCACTTGCCCACGTGATCGGCGAAGGCGCTGAAGGGCTCGTGCTCGACATGCGCAACAACACCGGCGGCTACTTGCTGGCTGCGCGCGATGTGGTCGAGAAGTTCGTTGAAGGTCGCAAGCTGGTGGTGTTCACCAAGGACCGCCTCGAAGGCCAACGCGATTACAAGACCCGCGACCGCGCGCTAACGCAGATGCCGCTGACCGTGCTGATCAACGGCCTGTCAGCGTCCGCTTCGGAGATCACCGCCGGAGCCTTGCAGGACCACGGCCGCGCCTACCTCGTGGGCACGCGCTCATTCGGCAAGGGCAGCGTCCAAAGCCTGGTGCCGCTGCGCTCGCTGCCAGGCGAGGAGCTGCTCGAAGACGAAAACAACAACGGCACCTGGGACCAAGGCGAGCCCTTTGAAGACCGCAACGGCAACGGCAAGTTCGACGTCGGCGCGCACTTGAAGATGACGATCGCCAAGTACTACCTGCCGAGCGGTCGCAGCCTCCACAAGGAGTTCGACAAGGAAGGCCGCATCATCAACCCCGGCTGGGGTGTGACCCCCGACCTCGACATCGAGGTTCGCGATCAGAAGCCGTCAGAGCTGTGGAAGAACGCAGCGCTGTTCGACCTCGTGCGCAAAGGCTCCTTCCGCGGCTACGTCGAGGACCGCATCGAAGCCAACGGTGAGCTGTTCCTGGAGCTCGCCGAAGGCGACGGCGGCGACGTGAGTCGCTATCCGGACTTCGAAGAGTTCTTCGCCGGCCTCGACACCAAGTTGGACAAGGATGACGTGCGCCGTTGGGTGCGCTACGAGATCCGCGACGCCGTCGCGGATCTGCGCGGCAAGGTCTACCCAGGCAACCGCGCCCTCGGCGATTTCCAGGAAGACGCACAACTGCAAGGTGCCGTCCGCTGGTTGCTCGACCAGCTGGGTAAGGACATCCGCAACGTCGCCGCCTACAAGGACGTGCTGAAGCTCGAAGAAGCGAAGAGCACCGACGACACCAAGCCTGCCGTCGGCAGCGGCGGTTAGTCTCTCGAGGCGCCTCGCGCGCGTGAAGACAACCTGACAAGCGGGCGATTGGCTAGAAAAGCCGATCGCCCGCTTGTTTGTACCGACTCACCACGAAATCCGCCTGCCGCGGAATGCGTCCACGCATCCCGGTCTGCCGGAGCTGAAAGCGGGCCGAGTGCGGCGAGCACAGACGCCGTGGCTTCAGTCAAGAACAGCGATCACTTCGCTCGAACATTCCAATTCACAGCCTTGTTTGCGGGACGCGTTTCGGAGTCACCGCTTGCAGACCGACTGCCTCAATCCAATCTCGGTAGTCCGGAAGTGCGAGACTCCACCGGTTCAATTCGACCGGCGCGCGCCTACTCCCGTTCGGCCAACTCGCGCACCGACGGCAGCACGTATTCCTCAAGCACGACCCGCAGGATCAACGTCAGCGGGATGGCGACCAGCGTGCCGAACAAGCCAAGCGCGGCCGTCCAAAACACGAAGCTGAACACGACGGTGAGGGGATGCATGTTGATCCCGTCCTTCATGATCTTGGGTGTGAGGATGTAGCCCTCGACGAACTCGGCGACCACGAACACGATGCCGACGCAGCCAATTACTCCAAGCACCGTGTCGCCGGTTGGCGCACCTTCCACCGGCGGACCAATGGCGGATCCGGCGCTGCCAAACTCGGCCAACGACAAACCGACCGCGACCACAAACCCAACGAACGGTCCAAGGAATGGCAGCAAGTACAACAGCCCAGCCCCCAGGCCGACGACCAGCGGCAGTGGCGCGCCGACGATTACTAGGCCAATCGCTGTCAGAACGCCCTTGATCACGGCGATGACCACGCGGCCGCGAAGGAAGGACGCGAGTCCGAGATGAATCTTGTGCAACGCACGGAGCTCACGCTCACGGTCCGCGGCAGGCAGAAGTGTCTGCACGCGGCGCCAAAGCCGTGGCAACCCCAGCATCAAGTAGACCAGGTAGATCGGCACGAGCAGCACGCCGGCCAAGAACGCAAACGATGAAACCACGGTGCCGAGGACGGCGGTCACGAGCCGCATGACCTGCTCTGCGAGCTGCGGCAAGGTCGATCCCTCGCGGAGTTCGTCGCCGAATCCCCCAGGCAAGACCTCGCGCAGCCACGTTTTCACCTGCGTCACAGCTTCGGCGAGACCTGTGGAGATATCTCCGTCCTTCAGCCACTCGACAAGCTGCATGCCTTGCGTCACGAGCAGCGAAACGAGCAACAACGCAAACCCACCGAACACCGCCAGGATGACCGCGACGGCGCCGCCACGGGAGAACTTGCGCTGCTCAAGCCAGCCGACGACGGGCTCAAACAGGTAGGCGAGAGCCAGCGCGAAGAACAGCGGGCCGAAAACCGCCCGGTACACGTACACGACGAGCAACGCCGCCAAGACGGTTCCACCAACCACTGCGATGGCCCACAAACGGCGTCGCTTGAGCAGGCGCTTGCGGCGCGACGACGACCACAGCCGTTCGCGGGGCTTGTCGGCCTCTTCTTTCAAGGGTTCTGCAGCTGCTTCCAGCTCTGCATCTGAGGACCCGTCATCCGCGGGGTTCAGCGCAGCGTCTTCCGCCGGGTCGCGATTCATCGAAGCGCTCCGCGTGCGTCAAAACTCTGACGGGCGCGACGCGCCCACCGTGTGGTCACGCCGTCGCACATGCGGGTTCGCGCGTGGCCGCGACTACTGCGCGACGGCTGCCGGCGCTGCATGCGAGATGCGGTCGAGCTGCCGGTCGAAGGCTTCCGTGAACACGCGCTGGAAGTCGTAGCCGTCGACAAAGTCGAGGCGTGAGTCTTCCGGCCGTCTGGTGAGCAGGCCGGCGTCGATCAAGTTGAACACGATCTCGCCAAAGTCATCCGTCGAGCGCACGCCCCATCGTTCGAAGACGACGGGAGCCATGGGCCCAAAGTCACGGGCAGCGACTTCGCGGACTCCGGCCAACAGCTCACGACCGCCCACGTGGCGACTCGCGGCACGGTCGGACTCGCGTTCGATCTTTTCGATCGTGAAGTCGAGGACATCGAGAACGAAGAAGTACGCGTGCGAAGAAAACCGCCGGTCCCACCGACGGATATCCGCAATTCGGTCTTCTACGACCTCGAGGTCAGAGCATTCGTCTAGTTGAGTGCTGTTTCCCATCGCAACGATTCCTCGGCGGGCGCGAAGCCGGGTGAGTGGACACCCTGCCTCTATCGACCAACGTGAAACCGCCCTTGAACTCAGACGCCGACCTGCCAACACCACATTGGCTCGTTGCGTGACACCCGACCCAGGTGTTGCGCAAAACGGCGGGAGTTCTCCCATGAAACGGCACCACACATGCCATCTCGTCGACCCTGTCCCCAAACTCTCCACAGGCTGCCCGAGCTGGGGCTAGGCCTACGCGAGCGCTTGCACGGGACACTTGGAAAGCCTCAGCGCGAGCTCGATAAACACTGCTTCTGCCGGGATCTGCAGCAGCAGATCTCGTTCGGCTTGAATCAGGGCATCGAGGCGTGAGGTCCATGGGTCGGTGTGCTGGGAACCGTAGGAGCGGGGTTCACCCCCCGCAACTGTGGAGAAGTCTTCACGACACGCCGCAGCCAGCAGGGCCAGGACCAAACGGCCGCGTTGAGCCACCTCGGCGCGACCCGACGCCTGAGCCAGCAGAGCGCGTGCCGTGGGGACCGGCCCCAACCGCTTGCTCCCCGCTGCACACTCGGCCACCACATCTTGGAGCGTTGAAGCTTCCGCTCCCGCAAACCACAACACCCGGCCCACCGATCCGGACGCCCAGCGCAGGGCCCGCTGAAAAGTCGAAGAATCCGTCGCGGCACCGCCAATTCCTCGGCCGAGTCGGGCTTGCTGCAGCACAGTGGCCGCCTCCGCCAAGGCGGATCCTGCCAGCGGCAGGATCCGCAATCTTGGCGCACGGGACCGCACCGTCTCCAGCAGGCTCTCGGGTTTTGATGTGGCCAGCAGCAGCACGGTGCGATCGCCCGGTTCTTCCAAGGTCTTCAGCAGCGCGTTTTGCCCCTGCTCGTTGAGTCGGTCTGCCGGATCGACCACGACCACGCGGGCACCGCCTTCGACGGCGGTTCGGGTCAACACATCCTGGAGTCCGCGCACGGAGTCCACAGGGATGTCGCGCTTGTCAGGCGGAGGTGCCAACACGTGCAGGTCTGGATGATTCGCGTGTCGCACGCGCACACATCCGCGACACGAACCGCAGGGCTTCGAACTCGCGTCCGTCGTGGACGCAGGCGACTCGCAAAGCAATGCCGCTGCTAGCACCCTCGCCGCCGTGGTCTTGCCCGCGCCGGCCGGCGCGGTGAGCAGCAAAGAATGGGGCATCGTGCGCTGTCGGGCACGGGTGAGCATTCGCTCCCACTCCGTGTCTTGCCCCAGGAACTCGTGATCAAACAACGGCTCAGCAAACGCATCGAACTCGTCTTCTTCGTCGGTCGCTGTGGCCCCGCGCGCAGCAACTTTGCGCGCGGTGGACTTCCCCGCTGCGGTGCGGCGCGCTGCACTCATGGTCTCGACCCCGCGTGGTTGGATCGTTGATCCAACATCTTTTCGACTCGCTGCCAAAGTTCTGCAGCAACATCTATGACTGACCCCTGCGCGTCGACCAATTGCGCCCCGTCGACACTTGCCGCCAAGTCGGCGTAAGCCGTGGCAACACGCTGATGGAACGCAGCGGCTCGCGCTTCGATCCGATCGTCCCCACCCGCACGACCCGAACGACGCGTCACCGCTACATCGTACGGCACGTCGAGAACGAAGATCGCGTCCGGCATGACCAAGCGGCTCTCGCCCCCAAGGTGCGTCTCGTGAGCAGCCTGCGTCCAGGCCCGCAGTCGGTCGTCGCTCACAGCGCCGGTGGTTGGCGCTCGACCTTGGTAGACCATGGTGGAGAGGAAGCACCGCTCCGACACAACCACGCGGCCGGCGCGCAGAGCCGGGACCACTTGCTGATCGATCATTTCGGCGCGCGCAGCAAAGAACAGCAGTGCTTCAGCACGCGGCGACAGTTCAGCGCTGTTCGGATCCAGCAGAAGCGCTCGCAGTGTCTCGCCCACTGGCGTCGAACCGGGCTCACGCAGGTGGAGAGGATCTAAACCGCGAGCATCGAGCGCTTCGATCAAGCGGCGCGCCTGCTCGCTCTTGCCGCATCCATCGCCACCTTCGAGCACCAGATACAACGTCACAGCAGCTCCTCCACCAGTTGTCGCGTGCCTTGGTCCTTCGCGATCTTCTCCGTCAACGACTTCACCATGTAGCTCACCGACGCGCGGGTGCGCCCATTGAAGAACCGCCCCACTTCGGCACGGCTCAGACCCTCCTGCACACAAAGATACGCCAGCACCTTGCGTGGTTCGCTCACGCGTCGCGACTGCGCGGGCCCTTCGATCTCCTCTTTCGTGACGTCGAACCGTGAGCACACACGCTGCACGAGTTGGTCGTAGGCGACTCGAGGATCGATCAGGCGCAGGTACGGCGAACGACGCGAT
>CBESZZ010000125.1:0-8624 GCA_965534055.1 uncultured bacterium
CGACACGGGCTGGACGTTCTACACGCCCTACAGCATCCAAACGGAGAAGGCAGTGGTCCTCATGGGCCTGTCGATCTTCGTGCTGGGCTTCAGCTCGATCGCAACCGGCCTGAACTTCATCGTCACGACGCACAAGCTGCGCGCACCGGGTCAAACCTGGTTCCGCATGCCGCTGTTCATCTGGGCGATCTACGCCACGGCGATCCTGCAAGTTCTTGCCACGCCCGTGTTGGGCATCACCGTGTTGTTGCTGGCCTTCGAGCACATCTACAGCATCGGTGTGTTCGACCCGCGCTTGGGCGGCGACCCGGTGCTGTTCCAGCACTTCTTCTGGTTCTACAGCCACCCGGCGGTCTACATCATGATCCTGCCGGCGTTCGGGATCATCTCCGAGGTGATCACGGTCCACTCGCGCAAGCCGCTCTTCGGCTACAAGATGATCGCGTTCTCGTCGCTGGCGATTGCGGTGATCAGCTTCCTCGTGTGGGGCCACCACATGTTCACGAGTGGTCAGTCGGCGTATGCGATGTTCGCATTCTCCTTCCTGACGTTCTTCGTGGCCATCCCGACGGCGATCAAGGAGTTCTCCTGGGTTGCCACGGTGTGGAAGGGCTCCATCGCGCTCACCGCGCCGATGCTCTACGGCTTGGCCTTCCTGGTGATCTTCGCCATCGGTGGACTCACCGGCATCGTGCTCGGTGCGCTGTCCTTGGACATCCACCTGCACGACACCTACTACGTGGTGGCTCACTTCCACTACGTGATGATGGGATCGACGGCGCTGGCGTTCTTCGCGGGCATGCACCACTGGTGGCCGAAGATGTTCGGTGTGATGTATTCCGAGTTCCTCGCCAAGATCGCGTGTGGACTCATCTTCGTCGGCTTCAACCTGACGTTCATCCCGCAGTTCATCATGGGTAGCCAGGGCATGCCTCGCCGCTATGCCACCTACGTCGAAGAATTCACGGTCTACCACCGCTGGTCGACTGTGGGTGCCGGCGTGCTGGGCTTGGGCGTCGCGCTCATGTTCGGCTACCTGATCTACTCGCTCTTCGCGGGTAAGAAGGCGATGCGCAACCAGTGGGGTGGTGTGACTCTCGAATGGAAGTCTGAGACCCCACCGGTGCACACCAACTTCGAAGACCAGCCCATCGTGCGTCACGAGGCGTACGACTACAGCCAGCTCGACATCGAAGAGATGCGCACGCCGGTTTCTTAAGAACAGCGCCGCGTCGCCCTCTCCAACACTCTCTCTCGTCTACCTTCCATGAGCCACGGCCACGAAGCGATCGTCACCCCCACTCCTCCGGGGTTCCGCGAACACAAGGTCGCACACCACTTCGATAGTGCGGTCCAGGAATTCCAGTCCGGCAAGTTCGGGTTCTGGCTGTTCCTTGCCACTGAGATCCTGCTGTTCGGAGGGCTGTTCGCGGCGTACTTCGCCTACAAGGGCCAGTACCCCGAAACGTTCGTCGAATGTGGCAATCAGCTGAACTGGCAGCTTGGCGCACTCAACACGTCCATCCTGCTGGTGAGCTCATGGACCATGGCGATGGGCGTACGCGCGTCGCAGTTGAGCCAGAACAAGTCGCTCATCATCTACTGTGTGCTCACGATCTTCGGGGCCATCGGCTTCATGGTCGTGAAGTACATCGAGTACTCGGGCAAGCTCGGGCACGGCATCGGACCGGGTATCTACTTCAACCCCCACGGTGAGTGGGCGGCGCCGTTCGTCGACATGGAGTATCCCGAGCTGTTCTTCAGCCTCTACTACACCATGACGGGCATTCACGGCCTGCACGTGGTGATTGGCGCCATTCTGATCATCTGGGTGATCTGCGGCGCCATGAAGAACAAGTACCACTCCGGCAACTACCTGGCCGTCGACTTGGTCGGCCTCTACTGGCACCTGGTCGACTTGATCTGGATCTTCCAGTTTCCGCTGCTCTACCTGGTGCCCTGATCTGTCATGGCTGACTCCACTGCAACCAAGGCGGATGCGTCCGCTGACGCTGACCACACGCACGCCGAGCACGGTGAACACGAACATCACGTCATTGCGGCGAAGGTGTTCGTTGGCGTGCTGATGATTCTCTTGTTCCTGACGTTCATCACCGTCTACGTGTCACGATTCGACTTCGGCGAATTCAACATGCTGATCGCGATGGGTATCGCAGCCGTGAAGGCCAGCCTGGTGCTGGCGATCTTCATGCACCTGCGTTGGGACACGCCGATCAACAACATCTTCTTCCTCAGCTCGTTCCTGTTCCTGTCGTTGTTGTTCATCTTCACGCTGGGCGACATGGGCACACGAGGGAACGCCAACTCGGTAAATCGGGTGCCGGCTCCCATCGATCGTCTGGTCCCACCGCCTAGCGTCGACTGACGCAAGCGCTGGAACGCCGGCCAAACTCACCACGCAGCCTCCAATCTGTGGCTTCCAAGCCGCCAACTCGGGCCGCGGATTCCGGGTCCTGGCGACTTTCCTAAGGCCGCAATCGCCTCGCCCAGTTCCTTTAGGGAACAAGGCTTGGTGCCCGCCCTCGCTTGATGGGTCTTCTGCCAGTAACGTGTGCCGTTTCGTCGCACGCGCCTCGTTCCGCATCGAGCGGTTGCCCGTGGCCCCACCCGATTCCATGAGCCTTTTCCCGCGTTGAAGCGAGACGCTGCCTACCTCCACGCCCGCACGCCCGAGAACTCACGCATCGCGTGGTTCGGTGCCGAAGGTCCGGATCTCGCCATTCCTCCGGCACTGAAGGAGGCTTCAGAGTCTCTGGATATGCAGATTCTGCTGCCGACGGAGGAGGACTCTCTGGTCCCGCTGTTCGCCACGGAACCGCAGGTCCCTGACCCGGTTGTCACCTCCCTGAACGGCGAAGCAGAGGACACAGACGAAGAGTTTGACGAGTCGGAGCGAGACCCGGAGTTCGAGTCGCCCGAAGGCATTCAGTGGCAGGAGCACCGCGCGAGCCAAGAGGTCGCCCTGGCGCTGGCGCACGAGGCCACAAAAGCGAAGATCCGGGTCGCACCGTCACTCTGGAACATCCCAACGGCCGCAGTCTCGCTCACTGCATCCCTGCCGCTGCTCGCCACGCTCGATCCCGCACAGGACGACGTGGGGCCCGCGCTGCGCTGCTTGATTCAAGCAACCCGCATCGCGACGAAGATCGTCGAGCGCCAGTCGTTCGCACCGAGCCCCGCAGCGAACAAGCACGCCCTACGGCACGTCATCGTTTGGAACGAAGGGCTGATTCGCGCAGTGAGTGCCCTGGCCGAACTTGTGCCGGATTCGCTGCTCACCGCACGCCGCACAAAAGGGCACCACGACGACCCGGTCCACGGCCAATCGCCACGCAGCTTCATCGTGACGCTGTTGGGCCACGCAGTGGACGTGCTCGCAACGCAGGCCAACGCCATACCCGGGCATACAGAAGCCAACCGCCTGCCCAAGAGCTTCTGGCAGGCGCGACCACAGCCCGTGCTAGAAGTCATCGTGCCAAAAGAGGAGCTCGAGGAGGGCGTACCGTGGGGCATCCAGATGCTCCTGCGCCCCATCCCGGGCATTCAACTCTTTGAGACGATCGAATCACTGCGCTGGCGCCACGGCCAGTGCCTGTTTCCCGATCCGATGACCGCCGAGTCGCTTCGCCAAATTGAGGAATCTCTGGAGAAGATGGCCGAGCAGCTGCCGCCACTGCGCCGAGCCATCAACCTCACCGACGGCCGCGCGTCGCTGAACCGCGCCGAGCTAGACCAGATCCTCGACCACTTCCCGATGCTCGAAGCAGAGGGTGTCGAAGTCACGCTGCCCGGCTACGAGGGTCTCAAACGAGTTTCTGCGAAGGTCAGCATCGTCGAAGAGGACACGCAGGACGAGCTGGACCATCCGTGGTTCGAACTCGATTGGTCGATCGCGGTGGGGGACATGGTTCTCGCCGATGGCGACTTGGACAAGCTTCTCGATTCCAAGACGCCACTGGTGCACCTGGAGAGCGGGCCAGTCATCCTGTCGCCAAAAGACCGCGCTGCGCTCGAAGAGTTCAAGAAGCGCGCGCAGGACGGCGGCAACCGCATCAGCTTCTTCGAAGCGCTGCGACTCAAGCTAGGCGGCGCCACCCACCTGCACGGACTGGCCCTCGAGACCCTGCACTCCAGTCCGCTCCTGGACCGGTTGGTGAAGAACCTCGACGAGGCGCGGTCGGTCGAAGACCGTGTGCTGCCCCCTGGATTCGTAGGGGAGCTGCGGCCTTACCAGCAACGTGGCCACGCGTGGATGTACTTCCTCACCAATCAAGGCTTCGGCGCCTGCTTGGCGGACGACATGGGTTTGGGCAAGACCGTCCAGGCCATCGCGGTCATCCTCGATCGGCGTCTGGAACGGCAGAAGCACAACAAGCCCGACCCGGGCCCGGTGCTGATCGTTTGCCCGGTCTCGGTCTTGGGCAACTGGCGCCGCGAAGTGCAGCGATTCGCACCCGGCCTCAACGTGACGATGCACCACGGAAAGTTGCGTGCGCGCGAGAAGGACGAGTTCGATCAGATCCTCGTCGAAAACCAGATCATCCTCACCAGCTACAACCTGCTGCAGCGTGACGAAGAGCTGTTGTCCAACGTGACGTTCGACGGCGTGATCCTGGACGAAGCGCAAAACATCAAGAACCCCAACACGCGCCAGTCGAAAGCCGCGCGCAAGCTCCGGGGTCACTTCAGGATGGCACTTACCGGCACGCCACTGGAGAACCGGCCACTCGACCTTTGGTCGATCATGGACTTCCTCAACGAGGGACTGCTCGGTTCGAAGTCGTACTTCACGCAGGCGATGGAGCACCCCATCGTCAAGCAGCGCAACAAAGGCAGCGTGTCCATGCTCGCTGGACTGGTGCGCCCATTCGTCCTGCGTCGACTCAAGACCGACCCCGACATCATCACGGACCTTCCCGAGAAGACCGAACAGGTGGTGGCCGCCACGCTCACCAAGGAGCAGGCGTCGCTCTACGAGAACGTTGCCAAGCAGGGCATCGTCGACGTCGAGAAGGCGGGCGAAGGCATCGCGCGCCGCGGCGCGATCCTGACGACGCTGCTGCGCTTGAAGCAGGTCTGCAACCACCCATCTCACTACAATCAGGACGGCGCCAAGCTGCCGGGAAGATCAGGCAAGCTCGACTTGCTCACCGAGATGCTGACCGAAGCACTCGATGAGGGCGATCGCTGCTTGGTGTTCACGCAGTTCAAGGAGATGGGCACGCTGCTCAAGACCCACCTGGAGAACCTGATGGGGGGCACCGTGCTGTTCCTGCACGGCGGGATCCCGCAGAAAGACCGTGAGACCATGGTCAACGACTTCCAGGAAGGCCGCGAAGAAGGCCCCAAGATCTTCGTGCTGTCCCTGAAAGCGGGGGGCACCGGCCTCAACCTGACCCAGGCCAACCGCGTCTTCCACTACGACCGTTGGTGGAACCCCGCGGTCGAAGACCAAGCGACAGACCGGGCTTTCCGCATTGGGCAACAGCGCAACGTCTTCGTGCACAAGTTCGTCTGCACGGGCACGTTGGAAGAACGCATCCAAACCATGCTCGAACGAAAGCGTGAGGTCGCCGACAACCTGTTGGCCGCCGGTGAAGACTGGATCACGGAACTGTCCAATGAAGAGCTGCGCAAGCTGCTCGCCCTGGACAACCAAGAGGCCTACTCGTGAGTGACGACGACCGCAAACCGCTGTCGCTCGCAGAGCGCTGGCGCCGAGAAGCCGCACACCACATCGAGGAGGAGCGTCTGCAAATGGCGCTCGAAGTCCTGCCGGCGATCCGCACATCGATGCTGCGCATTCGCGCGGGCTCGATCAGCACAGAGATCATCGGTGCACTCGGGGCCATCCACGAGACGAGCATCCACGTCCGCACGCTCTCCATGAAGGAGTGGCCGAAGGTCGTCCGCGTGCTCAAGCGCTCGGGCAGCATCGTGGAAGCACTCGAACAGGCGCGCGTCCCGCGATCGTTCGACCGGTTGGTAGCCCGCATCATGGGCGAGCCTCTGTTCCCCGAATCCCGCCGGGTGAGCTGGGCTTGCACGTGCGACACCCTCGACGATCCGTGCCCGCACGTGCTCGCGCTGCAGGAGCTGTTCGCGCGCACGCTGGAAGAGAAGCCCTGGCAGCTGCTGGTTTTGCGCGGTGTCGACCTGCACGCCACGCTCGCCAAAGTGAAGAAGACGGGCGTCGATGAAAATCTGCCGCCGCTCGCGTTCGGTGCAAAAGAAGAGCCGGTGCTCTACCCCGAAGGCGAAGATGTCGACCTGGACATCACGCTCACACCGGCCCAGGTGGACCGGCTCAACGGCAAGGTGAGCGTTCGCGTGGAGACGGCACTGCACGGCGCAATCAACACGTGGATCACCACCACACCCGACGCCAAAGACGCGATGCCCATCAGCGCTCCGACGCCGATCCCGCCGCCGACTCAGAAGACGTCTGGCCCCAAGGCGGGCGCTCGGGCTTAGGTCACTGACCTTAGTCATGGGCGGAGCTCCTGGGCGAAGCAGAGCGCCCGCTTGGACGGCGTCACCGGCCGGATCCGTGCGACGCGGACCGAGTGAATCGAGCCAAGGAAGCCCGACGGAAGCCGCATTGTTCCGTTGTTCCGGGTTCCGCGGTCCGTACGATCTCGCGGTCCCAGCCAAGACCGTCGCCCCGGTCCTGAAGCCCACGGTTTCAGCCCAACCCTTGCGGTAGCCCGAGAGAACCAACGCGTGATCGCCTTCCTCGAAACTCTCCCCAAGCTCGATCTCACGGCCACGACCTACGGGGTCGCCGCGCTCGTCGTGTTCTTCCTCGCCTACCTGCTGGTGGTGACCGAGGACCTCATCAAGCTTCGAAAATCGAAGCCGGTCATCTTGGCCGCTGGCTTGGTGTGGATCCTCGTCGCGTTCGCCTACGGCGCCGCACCGGCAGCTGAGTCACTCCCCAGCAATCACCTCGAGCAACGGGTGCTGCATCACGTCGGTGAATACGCAGCGCTGTTCCTCTTCTTGATGGTGGCGATGACGTACATCAGCGCCATCTCGCACCACAACGTCTTCCTGAAGATCAACGCCTGGCTGGTGTCCGCGGGCTACGGACTCCGTACGGTGTTTTGGACGACGGGTGCGCTGGCCTTCGTGATCAGCCCCATCGCGGACAACCTGACGACCGCGCTGTTGATGGGTGCGGTCGTTTCCGCGGTAGGACGCGGAAAACCCGGCTTCGTGGCCATGGCCTGCGTCAACGTCGTGGTTGCCGCCAACGCGGGCGGAGCGTTTTCACCGTTCGGTGACATCACGACGCTGATGGTCTGGCAGAAGGGCTTGGTGGAAACGCCGGAGTTCCTTGCGCTGATGATTCCTTCGCTCGTGAACTGGCTCGTGCCGGCGTTCTGCATGCACTTCTTCGTGCCTAAGGAGAAGCCAGAGCCGCTGCAGAAGGAGGTCTACCTCAAGGACGGTTGGTGGGTCATCGTCCTGATGTTCTTGCTGACCATCGCGACGGCGGTGTCGTTCCACGCGTTCCTGCACCTGCCGCCGTTCCTCGGAATGACGACGGGTCTGACCTACTTCATGCTCTACGGCTACTACCGCCGCTTCAAAGCGCATCGCCGCAAGAAGGGGGAGCCGATCGACGCGTTGAAGAACGTGGAAGATGTCGAGTGGGACACGCTGCTGTTCTTCTTCGGGGTCATCATGTGCGTCGGTGGACTGCAGGAACTGAGCTACCTCCAGGTGGCCAACGAGTGGCTCTACGACCCCAACGGACCGGCCGGTCCCTACGTTGCGAACATCGCTGTCGGGGTGATTTCGGCCGTGCTAGACAACGTTCCGGTGATGTTTGCGGTCCTGGGAATGGAGCCCGTCATGGGCGCCACGGCCGACGAAAACCTGTTCCAATGGCTGCTCGTGACCCTCACCGCTGGGGTGGGTGGGTCGATGCTGAGCGTCGGCTCCGCCGCTGGCGTCGCCCTGATGGGGCAAGCCCACGGGGTCTACACATTCACCCGCCACCTCAAGTGGCTGCCCTTCATCGCCCTTGGATACGCCGCGTCGATCCTCGCCCACGAGCTGATCAACCACCACTAGGTGAGTTCGGTGGCCCATTAGGCCTCAATTCTCGGATCGCTGCGCTCGCACTACGTAGCAGCGCAGCCATGAGACTTCGCTTCGACCGACTGCTCGGCGGCCTTGGGGCCTGCCTGCTGGCCACCATCGCCGATGGCTGTGGCGGCACGCACGCGGCGGGGTCGCAGCACCTGGTGCTCACTGGCTCCAGCACGGTGGCGCCGATGATCCGGGAGATCGGCCGGATCTATGAGGCCGCGCATCCCGGCGTGCGCATCGACGTGCAAACCGGCGGCTCGTCACGAGGACTAGCCGACGCGCGACGAGGCGTGGCCGACTTCGGGATGATGTCGCGCGATCTGACCGCTGCAGACGACGATGTCCGCGGGCATCCAGTGGCCCGCGACGCGGTTTGCATGATCGTCCATGCGAGCAACCACATCACGGCGTTGGACCGCGCAGACATCCAGCGGATCTACCGCGGTGAAGTCACGAGCTGGCAGGACATTCCTGTCGCCCGGTCCAGCGGTCCCGACGGCACG
>CBESZZ010000126.1:0-8607 GCA_965534055.1 uncultured bacterium
AGTTCAAACGTGTCGGTGGTTTGGTCGGTGCCGGCGAAGGTGTAGGCCACGTGCTCGTCGCCGACGAAGACGCCTTGGTCGTGGGCTTCGCCTGTGTAGACCGCGGTGCGTGGTGCGCCTAAGCCCAGTGCGGAGAACAGTGGGTCGAAGAGGTGGCAACCCATGTCGCCCAGCGTGCCGGTGCCGAAATCAATCAGGCCGCGCCACTTGGCGGGGTGGAAGGTGTCTTCGACGTAGCTGCGTTCTTCGGCGACGCCTAGCCAGAGGTTCCACTGCAGCGTCTTCGGGATTGGGTCGACCTTGTCGGGTACGCCGCCTTTTGGTCCCACCCAGCCCTTGTTGACCCACGTGTGCGCTGCGCGAACCTTGCCGATCGCGCCTGCGCGAATCGTGGCAACTGCAGAGCGGTAGGCTGCGTGGGCGTGAATCTGCGTGCCCATTTGCGTGACGAGCTTGGGTGAAGCCGCGGCGGCTTTCGCCATGAGCCGGCATTCCCGCAAGTTGTGGGCGACGGGCTTCTGGCAATAGACGTGCAGGCCGTGATCCATCGCGGCCAGGGCAATTGGTCCGTGCATGTGATCCGGTGTGCTGATCACGATGGCGTCGAGGTCCTTCGCCATGTCGTCGAAGAGCACTCGCCAGTCTGCGAACTGTTTGGCCTTGGAATGCAGCGCGGCTGCTGCACCCAAGTTGTTGGAGTCAACGTCGCACAAAGCGGCGATCGACACCGACTCGCCCTTTGCCACGGACGCGAGATCGGACGCGCCCATGCCGCCTACACCGACGCAAGCAACCTGCAGAGTTTCGGATGGTGAACCGTGCATCCAATCCGGCGCAAAGCGTGGAGAGACGAGCGGCAGCGCCGCGAACGATGCGGCACCTTTGAGGAAGTTGCGGCGGTCAGGACCGGTTGGCGGGCGGTGTGTCATGGTTTGTGATGATCGCACTGCGTGGGGGGGAGTGCCAGGTTGGGGCGGGCTTTCGTCTCGTGGGAACCGTGGTGATACCGTGTTCGGACTCTTCACCTCGAGGTATCGATGCGCCCAGTTGTTTGTTTGTTTGTCTTTGTGTTCTCCTGCTCCGTGCTTGTGCTTGTGCTTGTGCTTGTGCTTGTGCTTGGTGCGCGGGACGCTTCAGCCCAAGACACGGCTGCCCGAAACGCGGCCACCCGAAACACGGCCGAGAGCACCAAGCGCCCGAATATCGTGTTCGTGTTTAGCGACGACCATGCGTTGCAGGCGATTGGTGCCTACGGGTCGACGATCAACAAGACACCACACATCGATCGAATCGCCCGTGAAGGCATGGTCATGAAGAACTCGTTCTGCGCGAATTCAATCTGCGGTCCGTCTCGCGCGTGCATCTTGACGGGGAAGCACAGCCACCTGAACGGTTTCCTGCGCAACGGCAATCGCTTTGACGGCAACCAGCTGACGTTCCCACCCTTGTTGCAAGCGGCGGGCTATCAAACCGCGATGGTTGGTAAGTGGCACCTGTCCAGCGATCCGGTGGGCTTCGACTACTGGGAAGTGCTTCCGGGGCAAGGCAGCTACTACAACCCAGACTTCCGGCAGATGGACGGTACGAGGAAGCGCATCCCGGGCTACTGCACGGACATCATCACGGGGCAGGCGCTCACGTGGCTGAAAGAGGAGCGGGACCCGGAGCGTCCGTTTGTTTTGATGTGCCAGCACAAGGCACCGCACCGCAACTGGTCGCCTCCGCAGCGTCACTTCAAATTGTTCGACGGCAAGCCTGTGGCCGAGCCTTCGACGCTTCGCGATGACTATTCAGGTCGATCCGCGTTGCTGAAGGAGAACGAGATGACCCTTCGTGATCACTTCCATTGGGGTCACGACATGAAGTTCCACGGCGAGAACTTGTTCCCCGAGCACTTCGCGGGTCAGCACAAGAACGGTGAATACGCGCGCATGAGCGATGAGCAGAAGGCGGCTTGGGACGCCTACTACCAGCCTCAGAACGAAACCTTCATTGCCAGCATGCGCGCCGGCGAACTCGACGCCGATGCGATCCTGAGTTGGAAGTACCAGCGTTACATCACCGACTACTTGAAGTGTGTTCAAGCCGTCGACGACAGCGTGGGAGAGCTGCTTGAGTATCTCGATGAGTCGGGACTCGCGGACAACACCATCGTGATCTACTCATCCGACCAGGGCTTCTATCTGGGTGAGCACGGCTGGTATGACAAGCGCTGGATGTTCGAAGAGTCGCTGCGGATGCCATTCGTGGCTCGGTGGCCCGGCGTCATCCAGCCAGGCATCGAGTCTCAAGCTCTGATTCAGAACATCGACTACGGCCCGACGTTCTTGGATGTCGCGGGAATCGATGTGCCCGAAGAGATGCAGGGGCGAAGCATGATGCCGGTGTTCGAGAGCAAGGGCGCTTCAACTGTCGGGTGGCGGGATGCGATCTACTACGCCTACTACGAAAACGCGGCGGTGCACGAGGTTCCGGTGCACGACGGCGTGCGCACCGATCGCTACAAGCTGATGTACTTCCCAAGAACCGGCGAGTGGCAGCTCTTTGATCTAGAGAACGACCCGCAGGAGATGCGTAGCGTGCACGCAGAAGCGAGCTACGCCCCGGTGCTCGCCACTCTGAGGCGGCGTCATCGAGACCTGAAAGACTTCTACGACGTAAACACAGCCACGATTCCTGCGACGCGCGGCGATGAGCCGTGGTGGCGCGAGCGAAATCGGGCCAAGCGCACTGAGGCGGCCGCTGGGACGGCCAAGATCGCATTCATCGGTGACTCCATTACGCAGGGTTGGGAAGGTGCGGGGAAAGAGGTCTGGGATGCGCGGTTCGCGGAGCGCGACGCGATCAACCTTGGCTTTGGCGGCGACCGTACGGAGCACGTCATCTGGCGCATGACCCATGGCAAGATCGAGGCTCTGAAGCCGGAAATTGCGGTGCTCATGATTGGCACCAACAACACCGGGCACTCGATGCAATCGCCCGAGCAGGTTGCGGAGGGCGTGCAGCGGATCCTGGAGATTGTTGAGGAGCGAAGCCCGGAAACGAAGGTCTTGCTGCTCGGGGTGTTTCCGCGAGGCGAGAGCCCGAACGATCGACCACGACTGAACAACGTTGCGATCAACCAGTACCTGCGGCGCTTCAATGATGGCGAGCGCGTCTTCTACCGTGACATTGGGCACGTGTTCCTGGGAGAGGACGGTGCCCTCTCTCGCGAAGTCATGCCTGACTTTCTCCATCTTTCAGCCGAAGGGTACCGGCGTTGGGCAGATGCGATCGAGCCGGAGTTGCTCCGGCTTGGGGTGGACTAAGACTTGCGCTTCTTTGAGTTTGCCGGCGATGGATTCAATCGTTTCTCGATCGCTCTGAGCCGCTGTTCGAAGTCGTGTCGCTCTTTGACTTCCACATCCGCTTGATCCAAGTACCGCAGCACGGAAGCCACTTGGTGCTGCAGGCCCTGAACGAGCAGAGAGTTGCCCAGGATGCCAATTTGCGGCGACTGGCGACTTCCGCCCGAGAAGGTCGAGGCCAAGAATGGTCGCAGCGAATTGGAGGTTCGAGGTGCGTCGAGGTGCTTCAAGGGCCGCACAACCGAAACCATCATCACCAAGTCAGGCTCGGCGAGAACTTCTGCGAGAGTCTTGAGTTCGGTCCTGCTGTCAACCAGCGCTCTAGAAGTGCCTTGGATAAACACGATCTCCAGGACGGAGCCCCTCGGCTCAAGTTTCGTGAGCACAAAGCTCTGACTGTCCAAAATTCGACTGAAGAAGGTCATCGCTTCCTTCGCATTCATGCGAATTGGACGATCCAGGGTGACCGACTCGGCTTGTTCCCAGAGCTGTGAGTCGGCGGCGCGCAGCATAGCGTGCAAGAGGATGTCTGTTTCGGTCGCGTGCGCGACGCGCTTGCGGATCGTGTCGAGGCTGTAGGTGTCTGGCTCGAGGAACAGTTCGCCCGTGACCGATCTACGAGTCGGCTTCGAGGTCGCTGACTCTTGGTCGCTGGTGATTGGAGTTGCCTCCGGGGGTGGTTGCCCCGGGCGACCTTGCTCCTGCTGCGCGCTGCTAAAGCTTGCGCAGAGCAAGCAAATGAAGGCGCCGGGTAGTCCCGCGAGAAGTGATCGATTGATTGTGTGCATGTTTGGCCTCCTTGGGCAGAGTCTCAATTGACTGCGTCGATGCGGCTTCCTTGGTGGAACTCGGCTCGGGCTCGACTAGGACTTGCGCTTTGGCGTGCCTTGTGCCCGCACTGGCTTGATTCGCGATTCGAGTTCCCGAAGCCGCGCGTCAAAGTTGCGCTGCTCTTCGGTCTCCACGTCCGCCATATCCAGCTGTCGAAGAAGTCGGGCGACGTCATGTTGCATGCCCCGAATGATCAGGGAGTTCCCCAGCGTGCCGATTTGAATCGTTTGCCGGTTTCCTCCTCCTGAGCTGGCAAGGAATGGTCGCAACGAGTTCGTGGTTTGCATGGCGGCCAGGTGTTTCAGTGGCCGCTGTACCGAGACCATCATCACCAGGTCTGGCTCTGCGAACACGTCGGTGGGGGTCTTGAGTTCAACCCTGCTGGCGGCCAGCATTCTGCTGGCACCGTGCATCGCGATGATCTCTAGCACGCTTCCCTTCGGCTCAAGCTTCGTTAGCAGGAAGCTCTGGCTGTCCAAAACACGGCTGAAGAACGTCATCGCGTCCTTCGCGTTCATCCGAACGGGGCGGTCGAAAGTGACCGACGTGGCTTGCTCCCAGATCTCCTTGTCTCGTGCGTGCGTGAGAATGTCGGTCTCGGTCGCGTGGGCGACGCGCTTGCGGAGCGTCTCCAGGGTGTAGATGTCTGGTTCAAGGAACAGCTCGCCAGGCACTGACTCGCGAACGGGTTTCGATTTCGCTGTTCCTTGTTCAGTGATGGCTTGAAGGACCTCTGCGGGCGCCCGGTCGGTGTTGACGGGGTCCTGTGCTGTGCCAGAGCTCGCACAGAGCAAGCACATGAGAGCGCCGGGCAATCCGGCGAGAAGTGAATCATTGTTTGCGTGCACGTTTGGCCTCTCTGGACAGTTTCTGAAATAGGTTCTTTCGATCGATTTCCCTGGTCGAAATCGGCTCGGGCTCCGTGGGAGAGATCTCGATGGGCGAAGATGGTTCAACGTCCATGGTAACGAGCAGCTCGCGCAGTTTGGTCACGCTGGGGACGTCGCCGAACAGCAAGATTCCTGGCCCGACGACGACGACGAGCGGTGGCATCGAGCTGTCTTGCGCCACGATCGTCATTGGTCTCTGCAACTGATCGTGGAGCGTTCGAGGGCTCAACGAACTGGGTTCATAAGTGTGGTAGACCCACGATTGGCACCCGCGAAGTCGGTTGAGCTCATGCTTGTCGACCGTCAATGCCCGCGTCGCGATGAGCGTTCGCTTGGAGGTCATGAGATGCACCCATTCCCACATGCCGTTGGTTGAATCGACGCATGTGCGCACCCAGCCGTGGGTACCGAGCAACTGGGACATGACCGCAATGCATCCGTCGCGGTCCACAGCGATGCGGGTCTGCAAGGTCACCGTGCGCTCGCCTTCGTCAACTTGTTGTTTCCTGCTGCGTTGCCCGGCCAATTCTGGATTGTCCCAGAGCACGAGGTCGTTGCAGCGCAGGAAGGCGGCAGACCGGTCGATCAACTCGCTCAACGTGTAGGTCTCGGCTTCTAGGACGAAGACGTCGTTGTTACCGCTGGGAGGGAAGATTGGCTTGCTGATTCGCTTGCCGGAATCTGGAGCCTGGGTTGAGTTCGCTGGATCTTGGCCAGGAAGGGTTGCTGTTAGGCTGCAGCCGAGCAGGCCAGTCAGGATGGCGATCTGCAGTGATTTTGGGGTGCGTGGCATATTGAAGGGCTCCAATGTGAGAGTGCGGTTCTCCGTTTCGCCGAGTCAGACGAAGCGAGGGATGCGGGTCTTCCCTTCAATCCTGTGGAGGTTCCGCGGCTGACCCCGCTGTGCGCGCAGGCGCCACCAGGCGTCGCTTACCGTCCTTGCTGCGGGGAGCGGTGGTTTCGTCGCCATGCCACTCGCGGTCCCAAAGCTGGCAGGTCACTTCCTTGTGCTTCTGGTCCAAGCCTTCGCAGTAGTTGGTGAAGATGCACCGACGCACTGTGTGTCCTTCGCCCGCTTCGATCTTTGCGAACCAATCTGGATCGGCCAGCGTTTGGCGTGCGGCGGCGACGGCGTCGGCTTCCCCTGCCTGCAGAATCTTCTCGGCTTGGTCGAAGCCGTAGATCCCACCGGCGGTGATTACGGGGGTTACGCGTTCGTCCGCGCGCACCGCCTTTCGAATTGCTGCGGCCAACGAAACGTTGCGGCCGAACGGTCCGCGCGCATCGCTCTTAACAGTCGGCATGCACTCGTGGCCGCTGGGGCCTGTGTAGGGATACGCCGCATCGCCGACTTTCGGGCGCTTGGCGTCTTCGAACTTGCCGCCTTTGCTTACCGACAGAAAGTCGAAGCCGGCCTTGGCGAATCGCCGTCCGTATTCCACGGCGTCGTCGATGCGTGAACCGCCGTCGATGACTTCGTCACCAAGGAACCGTGTGCCCACGCAATAGTCGGCACCAACGCGTCGCCGCACCGCGTCGAATACCTCCAGGGGAAGTCGCAGACGGTGGTCCAGGCTGCCGCCGTAGCCGTCGGTGCGCTCGTTCTTGCGCGACAGAAACGAGGCCATCGTGTAGGCGTGCGCGAAGTGCAATTCGACACCATCAAACTCGGCATCTTGCGCGCGACGTGCCGCACTGGCGAAGAGGTCTGGAAGCACGTCGGGAAGATTCGCGACATGGGGAAGGTGCGTGTCGTTGACGCCTTCGCGGTAGCCATAGGCGTAGTCGCGCCAAGTGGACTCATTGAGGATCTGCTCCAGCGAAGTGTCGTCGAGTTCCGTGAGATACTCGCGGAGAGCGTCATCGTTGTGCGCTTGCTGCGCATGCGCGGCGACTGTTTCACGCAGCGCGTCGTCGATTTGCAGGAAGCGCGTGAAGAACTTCGCCTTCTCCGGACGCCGCTTGATGGCCAAGAAGTCGATCAACTGAATGAACAGTCGAGTTTCACCTTCGCTCTCCTCGCGGACGCGCGCCACCAGCTGCCGTAGCCCGGGCACAAAGCGGTCGTCGCCGATGCGCAACAGCGGGCCGGACGGGATGTCGCGGATGCCGGTGGCTTCGACGACAAGCACGCCGGTCTTGCCGCGCGCGAAGCGGCCGTACCAGTCGAGCACGGAATCGTTCACCGCGCCGTCGTCCGCCGCACGCCAAGGCACCATTGCTGGAACCCAAGTGCGTCGCTGAGCCATTACCGGCCCGATCTGGAGCGGCTGAAACCACATCGCTTCCTGAGCGAGCGCTGCAGTCGGCCACGTGGCATCAGGCAGCGGGTGGCGGACCGGTTTCGGAGCGGCTGGTTTTTCTGGCGCGGGCATCGCAACAGGTTACGCGTCCGGTGCCGTAGCCGATATTTGCATGTCTGATGAGGCAGGGGGGCTAGCCATTCGCTCGTGAATCGCGATTATGGGGTTTCGCGCGAGCAGCCCGCCCTCTCGCTTCGCGCGCGATGTGCTTCCTGGATGACAAGGATTCTAACGACCCATCTTTTTGCCTGCCGGTGGCTCATCGGCGGCCTTCTGTTCGCGCTTGGGTTGGTTCCCGTGGCGGCGCAGAAGCGCGCTGGCGACGAGCCGACGCTGCAAGCGCGGCTCGCTCAGCTCGAAGCCCTGCGTCGTGCGCCCGAATCGCGTCGCATCGGGCCGGTCTTGCGCTTGGGTTCGTTCGGCGACCGCGAAGTAACGGCCGCACTGTTGACCGAGTTGCAGTCGGCGCAAGGCGGCGCGCTGCGGCTTGCGGTCGTGCAATCGCTCGGGCAAGTCCCGCGAAGCGGTTTGGTGCTGCGCGCTATGGCGGACCTTGCGCTGGAGTCTAGAACCCAACCGAAGCTTCTGAACGCGGCGATGCGCAGCATGGTCCAGCAGGGATCCCGCGGGGTTCGAGAAGTGACGGAGCTCGTGCAGGATCGCCTGCAGGGTTTGGGCGGCGCCCATCGCCGACGCATCGCGGGTGCCGCGGTGCGTGCGCTTGACGTGGTGGGCACGGATGCGGCCGCGCGAGCTCTGGCACTGCTGGCTTCCACCGGCGAGGCGCGGGTTCGAATGAAAGCGTTGGAGGGTCTGCGTGATGTGGGCCCGGTGCCGTCAGTGGACCGGTTGCGACGTCAGATTCTTGAGGGAGATGATCTCGAACTGGCGGTAGAAGCGTTCCGGCAGATGGCACGTAACGGCGCGCGCACCGCGCGCGTAGACGGGCAGAAGTTGATGGGGCGCATGCGGGCGCCACCTTCGGCGAAGCAGCGCGTGGGCATGCTGCACGGTTTCGTGTTCGTGCTCGAACCCAGCGTCTACAGCGCGTTCCTAGACGCCGCGGCTTCCGATGCCGGCGAAGTGCAGCGGGCAGTGGCCGCGGTCGCTTCCCGGGCCATGGCGCACAAGCAGTTCGTCACCTACCTCATCGAGTCCGGTCTTCGAGGTTCGGTCTTGCGCCAGCACGCCACGTTGCGGTTCCTGACGGATGGCGACGCGGCGTCCTTGAATCTT
>CBESZZ010000127.1:0-8581 GCA_965534055.1 uncultured bacterium
TTCGCCGCCGCGGCCGCCGCGTTCGCGCGACCCTCGGTCGTTGCGGCCTTCACCGCGCGCAGGGCGCGGGCCGGTCATGGACAGCGCGATCTTGCCTGCGTCGTTGTCGACGTGGAGCACGTGCACGCGGACCTTCTCGCCGACTCGTAATCCACGCTCCACGTGCTGCATCCGGTCGCCCGGAATTTGGGAGATGTGCACGAGGCCGTCTTGCCCCACTCCAACGTCCACGAACGCTCCGAAGTCGGTTACGTGCGCGATGCGACCTTCGAGCTGTTGTCCGGCTTGCAAGTCCTGGAGCTTGAACACACCTTGGTTGCGCACCGGTTCGAGAACGCCTCTTGGATCCGCCTTCGCGTCGACGATCGCGTCGGCAACGCGCTCCACCCGCATCGGGCCGAGCTCTGGCGCTGCTGCAGTTTCCGGCTGAGTCGCGGTGCCTGTTCCTGCTTCTTGGGCAGGAGCAGGAACTGCCGTGGCAGCTGGCTCCGTTGCCGGGGCCGTTGTCGCAACCGCTTCGGTCGCGGCTGGGTCGATTGTCGGGATGGCGACCGTGGCCTCGGCGTTTGCTGCCGGGGCTTCAGCCGTTGCCGTTGCCGCCGCGGGTTGCAGGTTTGCTGCGGCTGGCTCGGCGCTGTGCACCGGTTGTTCGCCGCGCGCGAATGCTTCGGGGTTGAAGCCGGGCCAAACGGTTCCGGCCAATTCGGCAGGTGCCTTGCCCTGGGTCGTCGCGATGGCGCGGGCTATTTCGTAGTCCCGTGGGTGAATGCGCAGGGCATCGAGGGGTTCTTCGCCGCCTTCAAGCAGCAGGAATCCGGAGATGAAGTCCGCGCGCGCTGCGCTCAACCCTTCAACGTCCTTCAGCTCCGCAAGGCTGCGGAACCCTCCGCGCTTCTTGCGCTCGGAAACCAAGGCCTTGGCCTGTTCCTTGGAGATGCCGGGCAGTCGGCTGATCAGATGTTCGGGGGCGCGGTTGATGTCGACTCCAACCGCTGCGAGGCATGCTCCCGCCGTGGCGTCTAGTCCTCGTTTCAGTGTGCCCTGGTGCACTTCGTCGAGGCCTTGCCCGAGTCCGAGGTGGCGAGGCTCCATGCCGATCAACTCGAGCAGCGGGTCCTGCAGTCGGCGCGCGAGGCTTGCTGCGGTGCGTGTGCCCACATCGAGGTTCGGCGTGGCCTTACGGCCTGCCGCGCTCGCGGAGTGGATTGTCGAAGCGGCCTCGTCGACCGGCACAACCAGTGGGCGGAATTCTTCCGCCGTCTCGGCGATGACGCCCTGCACGACGTCGAATGAAACCTGCTGACGCCTGCCGTGGGGGATGGCGACGGCGACGGGCTTGTCGTTCTCGAAGCACTCCTTCAGCCAAGTGCGGATCTTGGTCTGCTGCTCTTCATCGCTCAACGAGAACGCCGTGGTCTTGATCAGAGAGCCGTCCTCACCGACCAGCGCGGCGTGGCCGCTCTTGCCCTGGGCACGGACTGCGAGCACGGTTTTTTCGCCCAGCGGGGGCGTCATCAGCTGCGCGCGCAGGTTGCGGGCGAAGCCACGAACCGCGACCCGGTCCGCCTTCTCCTTCGCGCGTCGTTGGATGTCCTGCTCGCAATGCTTGCGCACAGAACCCTCGTAGGCCGTCCGGTAGACGAGGTTCCAGAACTGCCCCAAGGGCGATTCGGGTGGGTTTGCCTGCTGGAATCGCTCGCGGAAGATCTCCAGCTCCCGGCCTTCCGGCAGGTTGAGCGAAACTTCGAGGATGCCTTCGCGTTCGGCGCGTCGCAGCGCGATCAGGCGCTGAGCACCGATCTTTGGCAGTGGCTCGCGAATGTCGAACAGCTTCTCGAACCGCTGCGCGTTCTTCTTCTTGTCGGCCGTCGCGACGGCCTTGGCGGTTAGCTCGCCACGACTCAGCTCGCGGCGGATGCGGCGTTTGAGTTCGGCGTCTTTCGCAATCTTCTCCGCAAGGATGTGGACCGCGCCTTCGAGTGCAGCTTCGGGAGTTGGCACCCCCTGCTCTTCGGAGACGTACTCCTTGGCCGCTTCCTCAAGGTTCTCGCCGTCGATCTGCCCGTGCGTGATGGCCAACGCGAGCGGACCGAGGCCCTTCTCTTCGGCTTGCGTGCCGGCGGTGCGTCGGGTCGGACGGAACGACTGCCACAGGTCGTCGAGCAACTCCTGGTCGAAGGTGGTCGTCAGCGTTTCCTCCAGCTCGGCGTCCAGGACGCCGCGCTTTTCGGCTTCTTCGCGAATCGCCGCCTTGCGGGACTCTTGCTGCGAGAGGAAGTGCAGGCGCTCGGCGATTGCCGTGACTTGCTCCTCGCCGAGTCCCTGCACTTCTTCAGCGCGGAACCGCGTGACGTAAGGAACCGGGGCTCCGTCCGCGAGCAGCTCTGTTGCTCGGCGCAACGCGTCGCGGGGATGGTCGAACTCGGCTTCGAGCCGCTTGAGAATCGTAGGTGACACCATGTCGAGCGATCGGGCACGACTGGCCCGAAAATCGGGCCAGACGGGGCGCCGACCATAGCACGCACCCTGGGAGCTTGGTCGAAAACTGCCGCAGGACCGTTCTCTTCCGGAGTTCCTTTCCCGCGGCGTTCCGCGTATTCACCACCCCGTGGATCTCCAAGGTGTCGAACGGGTGTTGGTACGAGCCCCGAATTGGGTGGGGGATGTGGTCATGGCGACGCGCGCCTTCCACCGGCTGCGAAAGTCCCTCCCTGGGGCTCAAATCACCGTGGCGATGCGGCCTTACCTCAGGGACCTGCTCAGTGGTTCGACCGATTTTGACGCGGTTTTGGAGGCGCCGAAAGCCGGAGGCATCCGCGGTCTGCGCCAGCAAATTCGCGCCGTGCGCGAGGGTCGTTTTGATCTTGCCGTGGTGTTTCCGAACTCTTTGGAAACGGGCCTCGTGCCCAAGCTCGCGGGAATTCCGATCCGTCTGGGCTACCGCCAGGGGCGGCCGGGGCTGATGACGCTGGGGCCCCGTGCGGTTCCGGGGCGCCGCGGCTTGCTCGCGATGCTGCGCCGACGAGGCCCGCGTCGGATCCCCGAGCCGATGCCTCGTTACTACGAGCGACTCTTGGATTGTCTGGAGTTGCCCCCCGAAGCCGACCTCCACCCGCGGCTCGTCGTGGTGCCCGTCGACCGTGAATTCGTCGAGGCGTGGCTGCGTGAACGCGGCCTGCATGACCAGCCGCTGGCCCTGTTCACCGCCGGCGCATCGTTTGGCGCCAGTAAGCTGTGGATGCCGGAGCGATTCGCCGAGGTTGCCAAGCACATGCAGGCCACCCGTGGCATGGCTTCAATCATTTTGGCGGGCCCCGCCGAGGTGAACCTCGCGCGGGACATCGCTGCGGCCGGCAGCGTGACTGCCGCCGTGGACCCCGTACTGACCCTCGGGCAACTGAAAGCCCTGGTCGCTCGGGCGAGCCTCATGGTGACCGGCGACACGGGGCCGCGGCACATCGCGGTCGCCTTCGACATTCCTACAGTGGTGCTCATGGGCCCGAACGACCCTCGCTACACGGACTACTGCATGGATGACACGGTGCTGATCCGCAAAACCCTGCCTTGTTCGCCGTGCCAACGGAAGATTTGCCCGCTTGGCCACCACGACTGCATGCGGCTGATCACCACGGAAGAAGTGATTTCTGCGGCGACAGGCGCTGCCGCGAGCGCCGTTCAGGATTCCTGACGCCGTATGCTTCGGTGACTCTGGGGTTGCACCGAACTACGGCCAGACTCAAGAGTTGCCGCCTGCTGGCTGCCCCCTTTATCTTCGCCGACAAGACTCTTTCTTCATGACGCTCGGGACTTTTCTGCTGCTCGTCCAACGCGAGGACCACCAGGAAACGCATGTGTTCCACAAGGATGTCGTGACCCTGGGGCGGTCTCGGGACTGCGATATCGTTCTGGCCGACCGTCATGTGTCGCGCAAGCACTGCCGCGTCGAGCGGCGCGATGACGCGTTTTGGTTGGTGGACGAGGGGGCGTCCAATCCCGTGCGCCTACGCGGGATGCCGACCGACGCTGCGGAACTGCACATCGGGGAGAGCTTCGTCGTCGGTGCCTACGAGGTGCAGCTGGGGATTCCGACCCTGGACCCAATCTCGATCGACGAGACCCAGATGGGCGACGGCGAGCGCAGCGCCCTCGACCTCACGACTTTTCTGCAGATCGCGCGGGCCTTGAACGATGAGCAGGACCTTTCTCGGTTGCTGACTCAGATCGTGGATGCCGCGATTCAGCTTGCGGGTGCAGAGCGCGGCTTTCTGATCCTTGGAGCGCCGGACGGCGGGCAAGAAACCACGGTGGAAGTGGCGCGCAACTTCGCCCAGGAAGAGGTGCTGTCCCCCGAGTTTGCGATTAGCCGTACGATCGCCCGTCGGGTGCTCGAATCAGGAGTCGCCGAGCTCACGACCAACGCCCAAGAGGACGATCGCTTTAGCGCGCTGCATTCGGTCGCGGAGTTGCGGCTACGTTCGATCCTGTGCATTCCGATTCGAATCCGCGGTGAGCTAGGCGGCGTGCTCTACGTCGACAACCGGCTTCAGCAGCACGCGTTTCAGGACCGTGAGCGCGCGTTCTTGATGTCGCTCGCCAATCATGCAGGCATCGCGATCCACAACGCGCGCACCATGGAAGATCTGCGCAACCGTACGGCGGAATTGCAGCGATCGAAGGCTCGCGTCGACAGTCTCAACAGCGCGCTGCAAGGCGAGCTGGCGGAGAAGAGCGCAGCGCTTACGCAGATTCGCGACGAACTCTCGACGGATGCGCGGCGCAGCTTCAAATACGACTACAAGAAGATCGCCGGCGAGAGCCGCGCGATGCGTCAGGTCTTTCAGTTGCTGGACAAGTACACCGGGGTTTCTGATCCGGTGCTCATCCTGGGCGAATCGGGCACGGGCAAGGAACTGGTCGCTCGTGCGATTCACGCCAACTCGGAGCGCGGTTCGAGAGTGTTTGTGAGCGAGAACTGCGCGGCGCTGCCGGAGGCGCTGCTTGAGAGTGAGCTGTTTGGTTACGTCAAAGGCGCGTTTACTGGCGCTGTTGGCAACAAGAAGGGTCTGTTCGAGTCTGCTGATGAGGGAGTGTTGTTCCTCGATGAAGTCGGCGACATGCCACTCGACCTGCAAAAGAAGCTCCTCCGCGTGTTGCAGGAGGGTGAGGTGCGCCCGCTCGGCAGCCGCAAGAACGTCCCCGTCGACGTGCGTTTGGTCACCGCGACCAACCGCAACCTCGAAGAGATGGTGCGCGAGGGCGATTTCCGCGAAGACCTCTACTATCGCCTCAACGTGTTGCCGATCCGGTTGCCGCCGTTGCGAGAGCGTCGCGGTGACTTGCCAATCTTGGTCCGTCGCTTCCTCGATGATCTCGAACGTTCCAACGGTGAGCGTGTGCGTGTCGACTCTGCAGCGATGGAATTGCTGTCCAAGCATCGTTGGCCCGGCAACGTGCGCGAACTTCAAAACGAGGTGCGACGTGCTGCGGTGGTTTGCGAAGGGGTGATCACTGTCAATCATCTGAGCGACACGGTGCGCAACCCAGCTCCTGGACTGACGGCTGATGAGGCCACCGATACACCCATCGAACGGGGCACCACGCTTCCGGACATGGTGCAAATGCTCGAAGAGCGTGAGATCGGCAAGGCCTTGGAGCGGTCGGACAACAACAAGAGTCGTGCGGCCGAGATGCTTGGGGTGTCCCGCTTCACGCTGCAGCGCAAGCTCGACAAGTACGGCATGGCCGCTTCTGGCGACGATGCTGAGGGGTCGGCTGGCAAGGCCGCCGATGACGCCGCGGAAGGGTCTGATGCAACGAATCAGACATCCAAGGACGAGGACAGCGCGTGACCTACCAGCAGCCGTTCAAGGAGTTTGAAATCCTCGATCGCCTGGGTGCCGGTTCGATGGGGACTGTGTTCAAGGCGCGACAGAAGCGGCTTGACCGCATCGTGGCGCTGAAGGTCTTGCGACCCAACCTCGCCCGCAACCGCCGGTTTGTCGATCGACTGCGCCGCGAAGCGCATCTCGTGGCGCGGCTGTCCCATCCACACATTGTCACCGCGTACGACCTGGGCAAGGAGGGGGGCTACCACTTCTTCGTGATGGAGTATGTGGACGGTCCGTCGCTCAAGCAGTTGCTCGACGCGTGGGGCAGCTTCCCTGAAGAGCGCGTGCTGCGTTTGGCGCGGCAAATGGCTGGGGCGCTGGATCACGCGTTCGAGCAAGGCGTCATTCATCGCGATGTGAAGCCGGGCAACGTGCTGCTCGAAGAAGACGGCAACGCGAAGCTGACCGATCTTGGGCTGGCGAAGGGTCCCACGGATCCCACACTGACGTTGCAGGGCGCGACGATGGGCACGCCGCAGTACATCAGCCCTGAGCAAGCATGCGATCCGCAGGACGCTGACATTCGCAGCGACCTGTATTCGCTGGGCGCCACGCTGTTCCACATGGCCGCTGGCGTGGCTCCCTTCAGCGGTGGTTCGATGGCGCACGTGTTGACGCGGGTTCTCAACGAACCGGTTCCCGACGTGCGCGAGCTCGCTCCGCAGCTGACTGAGGGCCTCGGGCTGGTGATTCGCAAGCTCCTGGCGAAGGATCGAGAGGTACGCCATCAGACTCCCGCCGAGTTGTTGGATGAGCTCGACATCGTCGAGCGGGGGCAGAAGCCCAGCATCGATGTGCGTGTCCTCGACGCGGCGGATAAGGCCTACATCGCGAGTGCCTCGAAACTCTCTAGCGCCATGCGCGGTGCCGGGAGTGCGAAGAGTCAGCTGCACGCAGATCCCGACGACGCGGATTCTGCGCGACGGTCGCTGTTGCGGGGTGATGGCGTGCGCCGTGCCTTGCCTTGGATCGCGGCCGTGGCGGTTGCGGGGGGCGCGTTCTTCTTGGGCACGATGTTTGGCGGGGAGCCAGCCGACGATCCGCTGGGCGCGGGAGCGTTGCCCGATGGACTCGAGGAGCGGTTGGCCGATGCGAGTTCAGACCGGCAACGGATGCAGCGACTTGGCGAAGCGCGAGCTACGGTCGGGGTTGCCGCTCAGCCGCTGATCGACGCGCGGATTGCGGAGGCGGTCGATCAGCTCACCGCCACGACTCGCGGACTGCTTGAAGGGCAATTGGCTGACCCCCGACCTTTGCGCGCTTACTTGCACGACGATGAGAATTTTGGCGATCGCGCGAGTTGGCTAGCGGGCCCGTTCTCAGACAAGCTTGAGACCGCCACGGGCTATCGATGGACTGATCTACCTGATGCAGTCGGCACCCGCCTTGCACCTGAGGTGGAAGCAAAGTTCGAACCCCTGCTGCAGGAGCGGGACGACGGTTTCGCGCAGCGGTTTCGCGACTACCTGGAGCAGGACGTGGCCGTAGCGGTGAATCGCGCGTTGCAGGGCGATCGAGCGCCGATGCTGGACGAGTTGATGTTCATGCACGAACCGTCTGGTGTGCAGCGTCCGGCTTCGTTTCTTCTCGCGCGCCAATCCATCGATGCCGGGATCGTGCAGTTCTTCGGAGTCTCAGGTCGTCCGCAACGAGCGCAGTTGACGAGCACGCTGCGCAATCAAGTCGAAGCGGACGCCGACGCGTTCCGGCAGGCGCAGCAGGGACGCGTCGATGAGCTCGAGCGCGCGGCAATCGCGCGACTGCAAAGCGATGCGGCGGCGGGACTGCGCACCATTCGCTCCGACTATTTAGCTCGGTCCGAAGCCGAGGCCCCGCGGGTTCCTCGCGCAGCGCATTTCATTTCTCGTCTGGACGCTCTCGCGGATTCGCTTGTTGCGTCGCATCCGCCGCCCGGAGCGTTCGTGCCGTCGATCGACCCTTGGCCAGACCTTCGCGCGCAAGTTGTCTCGATGCGACGAACCCTCGTTGCGGAGATCAGGCGAGAACGTGCGGTCGGGCAGGATGCGGCGTTGGATTTCGCGTATGCGCTACTCGTCGCGGAGGGTGCACCGCCGGGATTCGAAGCGTTGCTTGATCAGATTCTGCCTGCGACCGGAGCCGACGAGGCGACGCAAGCCTCGCACCGTGCCTTGCTTTCAGCCGGAGCGCGAGTCGGTGCTGCGTGGCTTTCCGCCGTGCGCGAACAGCAGGACTTCACCGCCCGGCTGCGTGCGGATCCAAAACGATCTGTGCCGTTGGCGGTGATCGGCCAAGGCACCGCGGCAGAGCCTTTCAAACTTCTGGTCACTGGATCGGATGGCCCGCAGCGCGTGGCTCCCGGCGCGTTGCTGTTCACGGATCTTATGGAGCAGCTGAAGCAGCGAGACGGCTTGCCGTTTGCTAGTCTCGAACCGGACGTTGCGGCGCAGGGCAAGTTGTTGTGGAAGTGCTTCTCGGATGACCTCGCGGGCGTGCAGCAAGACGTCATGCTGCGTCGGAGTGCGTTTGTTTTGAACGAGGTCTTTCCGCGTCTCGATCGCGTGCGGCGTTTGGCGTTGCGGGATCAGAGTCGTCCGCGTCTTGACCTTGTCGCGTTGACGCAGATGCGTGATGAAGCAGAGTCCGGCGGTGCTTCGGAGCTCGAGAGTTTGGCGCAGGCCCTGAAGGAGTTTCAGTCAGCGTCGGTGCAAGGT
>CBESZZ010000128.1:0-8573 GCA_965534055.1 uncultured bacterium
ACCCTCGCATCGATCGCCAGTGATGAGCTCGCCGGTGATCAGCTCGACCGGGATCACCGGCTCATCGTCGAGGCGGCCAGCGGCACCGTGTTGGGTGATACCGAAACCGAGCGCAGGGTCGCCGCACTCGCTCGCCTGCTCTGCGGACAGGTTGCGCCGTCACAGGCGTTTGCGCAGCCGGCTGACTACCGGGATCGTGCGTTGGCGATTGTCGGCGCGTGGAGCGGCGTTGGCGCCCTGCGTCGACTTGAGCATGCCGTCTCCACGCGACTGCCAATTGAGGTCGTCGAAGAGCGTCACAGAGAAGTGCTGCGGTTTCATGGCGAGGGTCGGCTCAGCGCGGCTGATCTGGCTCGGGGGCAGCTGGCGCGCGGCTACGATCACGCCTTGCGTGGCGAGGTCGAGTCCTCGGCGCAGGTTTTTGGCGCCATTGATGTGAAGGATGTCGAAGAGCGAGAACGCATCGTCATCCGTGCGGCCCGGAGTCTCGGGCTGCTGTCGTCGGACGATTGCGATCGTGCGATTGAAGTTCTCGACGCTGCACTATCCATCCGTTCAAAGTCGGACACGAAGGATATCTCCGCGGCACGGTTCGTAGAGACCTGGGCCGACTTGAACTCCATGGCGGCACTCAGCCGAGCGGTCACTGAACGGAAACCGAAAGAGGAGGTGGAGCGCCGATTCCATGCCGCTCTCGAACAATGCGCAAACAGTGAAGACGAGGTCCGCGCTCGCTTCACCTACGGGCACTACTTGGAGCGGCGGCTTCTAGCCAATCAGGCGATCCAGATGTTTGAGTCGATCCGCGATGATGTTGCAACGCGAGATCAGGTCCTCGTGAAGAATGCGACCATCGGGTGGATGCATCTGTTGAATGGGGAGATGACTGCGGCGGCCTCACATCTTCAACTGGCGCGAGAGAGTTTGACTGAGGAGTCGCACCCGCGGACCCGTTCGTTGGTCCTCGCCAACTACGCAGAGCTGCTTGCAACCGAGTCCCGTTTCAAAGAGGCGACGGAGGCGTCCCGTCTCGCGCTCGAGTCGCTCCGGCGCGTCGCTGCCAGCGACAGTCGAGAGGGAGTGTTGGCTTTGGTCCATCTGGCGACGCACAATCTGAAGTGGGAAAAGCTGGATCGCGCGATTGCCATCGCGCGTGATGCCGTTGTATTCGCAGCGAATCGAAGCACGCCAGATCCGTATTCGATCGCTCTCAGCAAGGGCATCCTGGGCTGCTTGCTGCTCAGGACACGGAACGCGAAGCATGGTGTCGATGACGACGTGAAGCGCGAGGCCAAGGAGTTGCTATTGTCGAGCCGGAGCATCTGGGCAACGGTTCCGGGCACCTCCCATGACCGTCACCGACTCCAGATCGAAATCCAAGCCGCCGGCCGCGACAGCTTCGAGGACAGCGTTTTGGCGCTGAGGGAGATTCTTGCGAGAACTGCGGACTCCGAGCAGCTTGCAGATCTCGGCTACCCGGCCCGCTCGATGCTGATCGACAGACTCAAGGTAATGCAGAAAGGGGAAGCAGCGCTCGAGGAGTGCCTGAGGCAACTGAGCCTGACCGACGAAGAGAGCCCTTGGCACGGAAAGGCGCTGTTCTACAGGGCTTTGATCTGCGTTGACCTACGACGCTTCGACGATGCTGAGGAAGCGTTTCAGGTCACCCAGAACAGGCTCGACCTGCATCCAAGCATGTCGCACCACCAACCCGTCTTCGACCGACACTACAAGCACTTCATCGAGTTGAAGAAGAGCAGTTCGGAGACGAGCCAACCTGATCCGAAGTCGGAGTCGAACGGGCGATAGTGGCCCGTGCTGGAGATCGCGATCAGGTAGGGGCTTGCTGGACGGTCTAGATCGATTGCTCGCACCTCTTACTCGGCCAGCAGCTGACTTGCCCGGTTGAACCTTCGCCGTACCCGTTAGAAAGCGATCAACTCGCGGATCGCGTTCGTGAACCGAGGGGTCATCCCAATCTGCGTCACGAGTGCCTGGGCGAAGATTTCCAATCCTGCCAGCGAGCTGGAGTTTGGAATGTTCACCACGTAATCCATCGGGCTGCGAATGAACGGGCTGCGGATGAACACCGTTGTTCCCATTCCGGGATCCACGACCAGGCGGCCGAGTTCTGGAAAGCCGATTGGTTGAGGCAGGCGACCCGTGGACAGGACGAGAAACGCCGTGGTCGTGCCGAAACTCGAGGTGTTTGCGACCTCGATTTCGAGCCTGCCGCCAACCCGTGGAGCAAACCGGCAACGCATTTGCGCGGTCAAGTTCTTGTACTCCGCGTCGATCGCGACATAGTCCAGGTCGCGGTCGCGGTCGCCGTCGGTGTCGATGAACCGTCCATTGCTTAGATTGAAGGGTCCATCGAACCCGCGGCGGCCAGGGGTGAATCCACCCATCCTGTCGTTCTCGTAGATGGTGGTGACGCTACCGTTGATGAAATCTGAGCTGGAAACCACAAGTTCCGGGACGCCGTCGACGACTAGGTCGACGAGTCGCGCGCGGGTCCAGCGACGTCCCTCGTCGAAGACTGTGCGCACCGTGAAGCTACCGGCCCCGTCGTTCTCGAAGAGGGTGCCATCTTCGGAGTTGCCGGAGTTCACGGGAGAGGTGTACGAGACAAACAGGTCGACATCCCCATCGCCGTCAACATCATCGACCGACAACTCTGATGGGCGCACGTTCGCGGTTGCGAAGCGACCAGGAATTGCACCTGTCGCAGGCGTCATGGCTCCACTTCCGTCGTTGAGAAGCAACACGGGATCGTCCGTGCCAGTGATGAGATCCACATCTCCATCGTTGTCGGCATCCAAAGCGACGCCGGTCAGGAGTCGAAGGTTCTGCAGGGAGGGAATCTGCCACTGCGGTTCGAAGGCGAAGACCCCGGCCCCGTCGTTCCGAAGCACCTGAAGTTCCGCGGGAGGCGAGTTCGGCGGATCGTAGTTCACGATGAGGTCTACATCACCGTCGGCATCGACATCAGCGAACAGCAACCACTCGGTGTTGAGTACGGTTGACGGGATGGAGTTGGAAACCGATTGAAAGTTTCCATTGCCATCGTTGTCGAGGACCGTGACGGCACTGGTTGGCCACGGGCCCGTCACTAGCAGATCGATGTCGCCGTCGGAGTCTACGTCGGCATGGCCCAGGATGTCCGTGGCAGCAAATGTCGAGACTCTGCGCTCGCTGAAGCCACCAACGCCGTTGCTCTCTCTTACGAACAACTCAAGGAAGCGGGGG
This sequence comes from uncultured bacterium, assembly GCA_965534055.1. GTDB lineage: Bacteria > Planctomycetota > UBA1135 > UBA1135 > UBA2386 > CBESZZ01. Next base: position 3,250 of record CBESZZ010000128.1, read on the forward strand.
AAGAACAGGCCGTCGACAAACCCGTCGTTGTTGTAGTCACCGTAAACCAAGGAGATTGGGTTTTCGGGGGTCATGTCGACGAACTCGCCGTTCGGCTGGCCGAGAAGATACTGGAGATGCTTTCCACTGGAGAACTCGTCCAGAACTGTGGTTCCCACGGAGAGGATGTCGAGGATTCCGTCACCGTCGACATCGGCGATCGAAAGAACTTCCGTGTCGCGACGCGTGAGCGCACCAGACAGCCTTCGATCGACGTATGGGGCAACCGTACCTGGGTTCTCGAACCAGCCGGCCTGGTAGCGCCCTTTTCCGTATTCGATCCAAAGGTCGAGATCGCCGTCGCTATCTAGATCAGCGGAGCGGACCAACTCTGTGTCGTCGCGCACCGGCAGTACTTGGGTTGCCGCGTCGATGAACGTGCCTTGGCGGTTCTCTACCAGTCGACCTCCGTCGCCGATGAGGTCCTCGTCGCCATCGTTGTCAATGTCCACCAGGTGGAGCACGCCTTGTGCCGTGGACGCTGCGAATGGGGAAGGATTCGGTGCGGAAAAAACACCGCCGCCTTGATTCAACATCAAGTGCAGCCCGCCTTGGAAAGTCCTCGATCCAACGATCAGATCGATGTCGCCATCCCCGTCGACATCCGAGGGCCACGCACCGCGCATCGCAAACCCCATGGTCGGCATCCGAACGGCGGTCGCGTCGGTGAAGTTGCCGAGACCGTTGTTCTCGAGTTGGCTGGTTCGCGAGTTCACGCTGAAGTAGCCGAGAATGATGTCCAAGTCGCCATCCCCATCGAAGTCTGCAACGGCGTGAGCGGTGACGGTCCCCGAGCTCACGGACGAGAATTCCTGGCGGGTAAACGTGAATGGTAGGCGGTTGAGGGAGACGCCTGCCGTACGGGCTGAGGCCTCTCGTGCATCCAATAAGTCTGAGCGACCGTCCCCATCAAAGTCATGGGCGCCGTAGACGATGGGTTGCATGGTGTAGGTGCCAGACGAGATGAACCTTCCCAGGAAGTTCGTCATCAACTCGGACCTTGTCACTACATCGAGATCCCCGTCGCCATCGAAATCGGCGATTGCCGACGCGTTCCGCTGGATTGTGTCTCTTGGCACGTGGTCTTTCGTCACCCTCGCGAACACGTCCTGACCAGTGAGTTCGGGAACGCAAAACGCACAGATCAAAGGGAGCAAACAGGGAGTGAGAATCTTCATGGACGAATTACTTGGGAGTCTGCGCGGATGGAGTGATGGCGGAGGTCGTTCGCAGCGTTGCTCTTAGGCTCGCGGTATGCGGCCGATCGAAGATGCCATTTCGATGGAAGCCCGCCAACGCACTGCCCTACTTTCCCCGGGACATAGTCGATCGTTTCAAAAAGTTCGGGGAAAACGAAGATTCCCAATTCCACCCCAGGGAGTTCCGTACGGCCCGGCGTTCGCAGCGGCAGTTCAGCCCGGTGAGTTACTTTGTTGCGATGCGGTGCGAGGGATACCGCCCGTACGGTGCCAGGAGAAGAAGTCGCGCTTTCACCCCGTGCCGATGAACCCGAACGCATCTGTCAAGATTGTTCGCGAACCAGCACGGGTTTGCGTTTCGAACAGAGTTGCAAGACGGATCTGCCGCAGGACCCCATGTGGCTACGCGTCCGTTTGTGGGAGTTAGCAACCGGTGCGCTAGAGATTGTCTCCCGAGGCCCCGATGGCATCTTCGGTAGTGGCGACGACCTTGTTTAACGGCCGCCACAAAGTTGAGCCTGTGGTGGGACGAGGGTCGTTGACTCTCGCCGACCTGCGATCGAACCTCTATCGACGGCCGATGGTGAGCGCCAGGCCGGGGGTCAGCGCTAGACCAGCTGGGTTGGGCGCCGCGGCGTCGAAGAGGATCGTTTGGGCGTAGAGCTGAAGATTGAGTAGTGCTGCTGCCGAAGGAACCGTGAACGTGATTTGACCCTGCACCGTCGGAACCACTGCCGCTGGTTCGACCAAGAGCGTGCAGCCTCTGCCACCGAAGGGAGTGAGGTCCAGAGGGAGCGGTGTCGTTCCCCAGCGCGTGTTGGACAGTCCAAGCAAGAGCGTGGCGCTTGTTCCTGGCGCTAGGTTGGTTGCTGCGAGAGCGAAGGGTTCGCCAAGCCAGGGAGCTGCGTTTCCCGTCGTGATGAGTTCGGGCACTCCCTGACCGCCGGGGCAGCCGGTGCCGAACGAGTCAGCGAGGCCTGGGTCATCGGTGCGCAGCGTCCAGAGTCCGCCGCGGGTCCCGGTCACCCAGGTTCCGGTGGCTACGCCGCCGAACATGCGGACCGCGCCCACGGATGCGTCATAGAACGCCGCAGCACCGATGCGCGCGGTCGGGGTTGTGGAGCCGGTGGCAAGCGGGACCCAATCCGAACCAGTCCACTCCCAAGTCTCGCCCAGAATTTGTGTGTTCCGGCCGCTGTGGATCATCACGCGGCCGCGCTCCGGATCGAACGCGGAGCAATGCAAGTACCGCAGAGAGGGAGCGTTCGTCGGCTGAGCCTGGGTCCAGCGGGTTCCATCCCATTCCCAGGTGTCGTTCAGTTGACCGCCCAAGACGAAGTTCGTCTGGCCTCCGAACAACACCAGCCGATCGCGAAGGAGGTCGCGAACCATGGTGGAGCGTCCCCTCGGCGGTGGAAGCACGCCGGGCGTGAGCTGCGTCCAGTCCGCTCCATCCCAAGTCCACATGTCGTTGATCCACCCGCCGGCCGCGCTGCGGAATCCACCGAACATCACCCAGCGTCGTCCGTCATGGGCCAACGCGAAACTCTTGCGGGCTGGGGGGCGGGTGGTCAGGGGAACGCGTTCACTCCATTGATTGCCGTCGAATTCCCACACCTGGACTTCGTCTTGAACCGCGGCTAGGACGTCATGGGTGAAGAGCAGCAACCGACCGCTTGCTTCGTCAAACACCAGCGGTTCCTCGATTCCGTTCGGTTGTGGAGGAGCGTTGACGGACTGCTGAAGCACCAACCGAAAGCCCCCTGTCGGCGACTGTTCGAGCAGTCGCATGGTGCCGCTGAAATCGGGCCAGTCCACGAAGACCACCCCCTGCCGTTGAGGGTCAAACGTACCGAAGGCGGAGCGCTGGGGGAGATCCGTAAACGTCTCACGGTTGGTCCAGACGTTGCCGCTGAGTTCCCAGGTGGTGAGGCGTTTGGCGGCGTAGTGCACGAGCACCCCGCGTTGGATGTCGAACGCTGGCTTGCTCCGAATCCCATTGGTTGACGGGGTTGCACTGCTGGTCCCCGACCAAGTTTGTCCGTCCCACCGCAGCACTTCCATGATGTTTGGATTGGTGGTTTCGCTGAGCAGCAGCGGCTGTCGGGCCACGGTGTCGTAGACCACGCCGATGGATGCGTGGTTGAGGTTGGGCAAAGAGTCGGTGCCCAGTTGAGTCCAAGCGACACCGTCCCAAGACCACGTTTCCCGCGTTGGGTTTGTGTTGCCGGGGTTCGTCATCACCAGCAGGATGCGTTGGGTGACTTCGTCAAAGCACAGCTCGCTGTCTGCCAAGCTTTGCGGAGGTGAGATCGCGGGCTGCAGCTGCATCCAGTTGTTGCCGTCCCACTCCCACGTGTCGTTCATGAAGGCGCCCGATCCGTCGTACCCGCCAAACATCACGGTGCGGTTCCGAGCGGGGTCCCAGGCCAGACCAGGTTGGAGGCGTGCTGGCGGCACCACTGCAGGGCGGCGTTCTGTCCAGTCGACGCCGTTGTATTCCCAAGTCTCATCCAGGGGCATGCCGGCACTTAGGTATCCGCCAAAGAGCAACATCGTGTTGGGACCCGACTGGTAGGTCAGAGTTGCTTGCCTGCGAGCGCGGGGTGAACGCGCGGTGGCTCGACGGGTCCACGTGTTGCCATCCCATTCACGGGTATAGACGAACGGGTGGCCGTTGCCGCCGCCCACCATCACGGTGACGTTTCGCACGGAGTCGTAGGCGAGTGCGCGGTTGCCCGATAGCTCCCGATTCGGCTCAAGACTCCAGGTCGATTGAGCCAACAGCGCCGTTTGCGGCAGAAAGAACGCCGCCACGAGGAGGTAGGGTGTTGTGATTCCGCGCCTCAACGCGGAACGAAGAAGGGGGGCGTGCATGGGATGAATCGAAGTGTGAGAGAGTTGAGTCCTCGATCCATAGACCGCCATTCCATGAACGTCACTGGACTTGCCATAACGGTGCCAGGACAAAAAGCAGCACATTCATCCGGCTTGGACGAACTCGAACACTGCTGTCAAGATCGTTCGCGTGGTGTCTGCCGCAACTCTTCCGTAAGCGTCGTTGGTGTGCAGTAGCTGACGATGCCGTGCAGCGAGCCTCCGATCTCGGTCGGCGGAAACGCACAGTCGTTGCGCAGCTTGCGGATAGCTCGCGCAAGCAAAGTCTCGAGGGAGGCCCGCATGCATAAACTCCCATCCGTCGTCCACTCTACGGCTGCGAGGAACGTGCCAGTGGCCGTGCGCGTAAGCGAGCTTCCACAGGATGCCCGAGACGCACGCAGCCGTGGCGCACGGTTGCCGGTCGCGGTGTCCGTCGGCCAGCCTGGCGTTCCGCTGTAGGCGCATGACTTCGGAAAGCCGTCCTTGCGGGCTTCGCACAAGCATGTGGAAGTGGGTCGTCAGCACGCACCACGCGTGAACTTCAAGATGCCCGCGTCGGACGGCGCGAGCCACTCCGGCTAGAAAGAACCGGATGTCTTCAGGCGTCTCGAAGAGCGATCGCCTTGCGATCGCTCGGTTCATCACGTGGTGCCAGGTGTCGGGACCGTCGTTGCGGGTGCGTCTCGCCATGAATTCTTGCTCCTCGTGAGCAAGGCAATGGGAGGCCGGAGCTTGGCCGCCGAATGTGACGCTTTTTGTCCTGGCACCGTACGTGCAGAAGAGGTGCAAAGGCCGGTGGCGTCGTGTCTTCAGCGTGCGCACTCTCGAATTGCGATCGTGCGGAGGCAGTCCCTCGTGCCTCTCCGGTTTCACCTCGCGCCGGATTTTCTTCGGCGGCTATTCTGAAACTTACGTTCATTCCTGGGACGCATCCCGAAGCGTCCCGGCCCCCGATTCTTGTTCCAACTGCATTGCATGTCCCACCTTGCCCGCGTTCTGAAGCGCTGTTCCGCACTCGCCATTCTGGCTTGCACCATTCCAGCCCATGCCATCGCGCAGAACGGCTGGCAGCCTCCGAGCGAACTTGCGAGCACGACCCAGTTGATGACGCTCGACACGCAGCGCAACGTCGTGGTTGCATACGACGCCACCACCTCGCTCACCTCTGAATGGGATGGCACGCGGTGGCGAATCGAGGATGCGGGC
>CBESZZ010000129.1:0-8519 GCA_965534055.1 uncultured bacterium
AACCGACCTCGACGCCAAGGTCGTGCACTGGCTCGGCGAGAACACCAAGCTGGTGTTCCTGCACCAGCGCGTCGCCCAAAACGACGTCCCACGCACCCACCGCACCGTCGACGCCATCACCTGGCGCGGACTATCCCAGGGCAGCGATCTGGAGCGCTCGTTCGATCAGAACCGCGAGCTGACGTATCTCCAGCTGCACGCGGATTCGCTGGGCGGCGTCGTCGACTCCATCCGTGCGAGCGCATCGCTGCAGCGGCAGTCTGAGGTTCGCAGCCGGGTTCGCGGCAACGGCAACCGGGAGTTCCAAGGCTTCGATGTTGCGACCACGTCTCTTTGGACGCAGCTCGAATCCGAGTCTCCCATCGGGCGCTTGACCTACGGCGTGTCGTGGTCTCACGACGACGTCGACTCGTTCCTGCGACGCATCGACGACCCGCGTCCCGCGGATTCGATCCAAGGTCCGGTCGCCGATGATGCGACCTACGACTTGGTCGATGTGTATCTGCAAGACGCATTGGACCTAACGCCATCGCTGCAACTGCTGCTTGGGACGCGATTCGCCTACGCGCGAGCCGATGCGGACTCGGTGCGCGAGCCCGGCACCAACAATCGCATTGGACTACGCGACGATTGGAATGCTCTCGTCAGCAGTGGACGGGTCGTGTGGAATCCGTGGGGATCCAACGACCACGACGCGATTCTGTCACGCAGCGCTCCAGAGGGTTTGCGTCTCTACGGCGGGGTTTCCCAGGGCTTCCGGGCCCCCAACCTGTCCGACCTCACGCGCTTCGACACCGCGCGCAGCGACGAGTTTGAGATCCCAGCAACCGGTTTGTCACCCGAGGACTACATCAGCTACGAGGTGGGTGCGAAGTGGCGCAGCCCTCAGGCCAGTGCAGAGGTGGCGTATTTTTACACCGACATCGATGACCAGATCCTGCGCTTCCCCACCGGGAACACCAACGCGGCTGGCGAACAGGAGATCACCAAAGCCAACGTCGGCAACGGCGCAATCGAAGGAATCGAAGCCGCGGGCAGTCTCCGACTTGGTGCCGGCGTGACCGCGTTCGGCAATCTCACGTGGATCGAGGGGCGCGTCACCAACTTCGAAAACGCCAGTTCCTCGCCGCAGGAGACTTGGATCACCCGACTGATGCCCGTCACCGGATTGGCTGGGCTGCGGTTCGACGACGAAGAAGGCCGCTTCTGGGCGGAGACCGTCGTGCGTGCAGCAGGCACCGCAGACAAACTCTCCTTCGGCGACCAGCGCGATACGAGTCGGATTCCCGCGGGCGGCACGCCGAGCTACGCGGTTTGGGACCTGCGTCTAGGCTGCGCCCTCGGCACGGCGACCGAGGTCGATGTGACTTTGGAGAACATCACGGACGTCGACTACCGCGTCCACGGCTCGGGCCTGAACATGCCCGGGTTCCAGTTCATCCTGGGCGTGACCACGCGATTTTGACGCGAACCGCCCAGAGAACGGTGAACTCAGCCTCAGCTGCGCCGTTGGGCCCTTATCGCTGACCGGTGCCTGTTTCTTGGCTGTTCGGGGCCCACGATCATGGCCGTTCCGACTGTCCGCGATTGCCAGCCTCGCCAATCCCGGGGATGATGCCACGCCCGGCAACCCCAACCCTGATGTCCAGCCACCGCAAAGCCTTGATCGTCTCCCTCGCCCTGCACGGGGCTGTGGTTGTCGGTTTGGGAATTGGCGGGGCGGGAGGCGCGGTCGACGCCAGCGGCCTTCGCGTCGCGTTCATGCCGCAGCATGAGTCCTCGCCGGCTGCGGAACAGATCGAAGACTCCTTCGAAACGGTGCCGATGGACCCGGTGGACGCTATGGACATCGAGCCACCCGCGGCGGAACGCGCGGAGGACGAACTTCGCGAGTTGCTGAAGAGCCCCTCGACCGTGACGCCGCCGGCCCCCGAACGCCAACCGGGAAGAACGCCGCGAGCCGCAGCGTGGTGGGGTGAACCGGGAGCTTGGGACGTTGCTTGGGAACGCAATGCGACCACGACGCCAGAAGCCACGCCGGAATCGGTCGAGCCAGCGACCTATCAGGCGCTTTGGTATCACCCACCAACTCCGCGGCCGGCCCCGCGAGAGCAGGAGAACCCCCACCCAGCGGACACCCAGGAAGTGCCGGTTGCGGCGCCAGCACCCGCTTCCACGCTGATCGAAGCTACCCTGCTCACCGACAGCAACCAGGCACCGCGGTATCCCCGGGCGGCTTCGCGTCTGGGCCAAGAAGGCACGGTTTGGGTGCTCGCACAAGTCGACGCCGAGGGCCGAGTCATCGGCGTCGAGCTCGACACGGGATGCGGGTTTCCACTCCTGCACCGCGCCGCGTTGAGCGCAGTGCAGAAATGGCGGTTCACGCCGGCACGCGACTCGAGCGGTGCGATTCCCTCACAGGCAAGGGTCCCGGTCGTCTTCCGCATCCGCGGCTGACCCATAGGCATCGGTTAGTCTGCGCCGATGCGATTGCATCGACCGTTGCGTCCCCTCTCCCTGCTCCTGATGACTCTGACGATGAGCGCGTGGACCGGGTGCGTGGCCGACCGCGCCTACTACACCCCTCGCGAACAGAACCTGACCGAGGCCCCGGATGGATACACGGCCGCGGAATACGCCCTGGGCGAGGAGAACGAGACGCTGGGCGAAGTTCGGGTCTGGAGTCGCGGCGCGTGGGTCGACAAAGACCAAGGCAACGCCTGGCTGCACCTTGGCCTGGAGGTGGAGAACCGATCGGGCGGCCCTCTGACCGTGGACCTGCAGGGAACTCGAATCCTGTTCACGGACCAAACCGGAGGCTCCGAGATCCAAGCGGCGGGGAACACGAGCCAGAACGCCCGCGAACTCAAGGGCAGGACTCAAGTCGACGACAACGGCGTCCAAGTGTTCTACCTGCAGTTTTCACTGCAGGATCGCAGCCCTTCGAAGCTCGGTCCATTCACAGCGGACTGGGCGCTCAAGGCTGAGGACGGCACGGAGTATCGCTGGTTCACCGCCTTCAAGCGGTCGAGCAACCCCAACCGCTCGAACGTCTACTTCGTCCCGGCCACGACCTTCTATTACGGCGCGGGATACTATGGCACGTCGGCTGCCTACGACCCGTGGTGCTGGTACTAAGGATTCCGCTGAGCCCCATCTGCCTCTGGCTCGATCCGCACTGACTCGCGATTCGCGCTCAGCAATCGGCACCGTGCGATGGGACCGAACGCACGCGGCGCCGCGTCCTCATCCGGCAAGAATGAAACCGTGGTGAAACTCTGGGACATGTGCCGTAACTGAGAACAGCTCCCCACTGCGCAAGCAGAACGCTTCTCGGGCACTCTCATCCATGATCGAACGCACCTCAACTTGGGCCGGACTTGGCCTGCCTCTCCTGCTTCTGGCAGTACCCGCAACGTCGGCGATTGCTCAGACGCTACCGCCGGTCCCGGTTCCAGCCGCCAACCCGATCACGCCGGAGAAGGCTGTCTTGGGGAAGGCCCTGTTCTGGGAAGAGCAGCTTTCCAGCAACGGCCGAATGGCGTGCGGCACGTGCCACCTTCCTGAAGAGGGCTACAGCGATCCGCGCCAACCCCGCCACCCAGGCCCTGACGGCATCATGTTCACCGGCGACGATATCCGGGGCACCGGTGGAGTCCCGGCTGCGGACATCGGGCACCACTTGATGGATGACCCGTCGTTCGGCTTCGAAGATCAGGTCACGGCCCGCGCCGCCCTGTTCAACGGCTCCCCCTGGGCTCCCAGCTTGTTCTGGGACGGTCGCGCAACCGGTCGATTCGCGGATCCGCTGAACGGCCAGGTCGTGATCCCCGTCGGCGGTGCATTGGAGTCGCAGTCAGTCGGTCCAATCTTGAACAGCGTCGAGATGGCCCACGAAGGCCGGACCTGGGCCGATGTCGCCACGAAGCTCGCACAAGTCGAGCCCATGGTCTTGGCCACCAACGTTCCCGCAGACGTGCAGGCAGCCCTGGCCAGCAACCCTACCTACGGTGACCTGTTCACCGCCGCTTTCGGCGATGCAGCCATCACGCCGGTGCGCATCGCATTCGCGCTCGCGACCTACCAGCGCACTCTGATTCCCAACCAGACGCCGCTCGATCTGTTCCTCGCCGGCAACCCCGGCGCGCTAACCGGCGCGGCCCGTCGCGGTTGGGATGCCTTCCGCAACCCAGGCACGCAGTGCTCCCAGTGCCACGTCCCGGGCGTCTTCTCCGACAACTCGTTCCGTGCGCTGGGGCTACGGCCGGTGTCGGAAGACGCGGGCCGCGGTGCCGTCACCGGCAACCCGCAGGACAACGGCATGTTCCGCGTGCCCAGCCTCCGCAACGTCGCCCTGAAGTCACGCTTCATGCACAACGGTTCACTCACCAGCCTTGCGGCGGTGGTCAACTTCTATGGCACGGGTGGCGGCAACTTCGCTCCGCGCGACCCTCGCCTGCGCAACATCCGCATCCCGGGCCAGGTCAGAATTGACCTTGTCGCGTTCCTGACTTCAGGCCTGACGGATCCCCGCGTCGCCAACCAAAGCTTTCCCTTCGATCGTCCGACGCTGTGGTCGGAACGCAACGTGAAGAGCACGAACCAATACGGCGGCTTCACCAGCGGCGCTGCAGGTGTGCCCCGCATGATCGCGGACGCACCGGCTGCCCACGGCACGACCGACTGGCACATTGGTGTCGCCAACGTTCCGGCTGGTACCAATGTGTGGCTCGGCATTGGCTTCGCCCCCGCCGCGCCGGGTGTCACCCTGGGTGGCACGGTGTCGAACCTCGACCTCGCGAACACTTCGGCCTTCGTGCCGCTCACCGCTGCAACCGGCTCGGCCACGTTCGCGGCCGCGATTCCGAACCTCCCCGGCTTCACCCTGACGTTCTTCACGCAGTGGTTCGCCGCCGACCCCACGGGTCCTCAGGGCTTCACGTCGAGCCGCGGCGCTCAGATCGACATCTTCTGATCGGAAGGTGCCACACGGCGCGGCGTGGCACTTGGTCGCGCCCCGGCGTGATGTAGCGTTTGGCCATGCCCGCGCCACGCCGCATCACGCTCGTCGTTCCCGGCACGCCGACCCCCATCGGCGGCAACGGGATCACAGCCGCCCGTTGGGCTGAGCACCTCACCCTCTTAGGCCATCGGCCGCAGGTGGTGTTCACGGACCAACCGGCAAACATCCGGCCCTGCGACGTCGTCGTGGGGCTTCATGCGCTCAAGAGCGCTGACAGTGTCGACCGCGTCCGGCGAGCTACGGCAACAGCCGGCCAGGCTCCACCAAAACTCGTGGTCGCGCTCACCGGGACGGACCTCTACCCCGAGCTGACGACGGCCCCCAAGGCACGAGCGCAGCTCGAAGCGGCGAATGCTCTGGTGGTCTTGCACGAGGGTGCTCGCGATGCGTTGCCCCAAGCGTGGCGATCGAAAATTCACGTCGTTCGCCAATCCGCCGTCGCGGTTCGCGCTCTCGAAGAATCGCCGTTCGCCGACGACGGGCTCGATGTCTTGATCGCGGCGAACCTGCGCACCGTGAAAGATCCCATGCTTGCGGTGCGAGCGGTCGCAAAGCTTCGCAAACAACCACCTTCGAAACCGGACATCCCGCTTCGCCTGCATCTTTGCGGCGCCTCGCTCGACCAGAACCTTGAAGCGGAACTCGTTGGTGAGATCAAATCCTGGGACAAGCTGACGCCCAGCCAAGCCACGCTCACGTGGCACGGCGGGATCCCTCACGACCACCTCCAGCAGTGGATCGCATCCGCGGATGCGATGCTGATCACGTCCAAGAATGAAGGCGGGAGCAACGTCCTTTCCGAAGCAGTGGTCGCGGACTTGCCTGTGCTGACGACCGCGATTCAAGGCTCGCTGGGACTCCTCGGCGACGACCATCCAGGCGCCTTTCCAATCGGCGACGTGGACGGCTGCGCGGCGATGCTCGCCAAGTTCTGGGCCTCACCGACGTTCCGAGCGGAGTTGAAGCAGCGGAGTCGCACGCTCGCGCCCATATTCGCACCCGAGGCAGAGCGCGCGGCATGGTCCGCGTGCCTGGCCAGCTTGCGCTGACTCTTGGCCCGACGGCGGTGAGTCCGGCATGATTGCGTGCAGAGCAGATCGCCGTTCCAGAGCGGCCACGATGAGTCCCGCCTACGCGGATCCATCACGGACACCAAGGTCGCTCATCGCCGCTGAACTCATGCTCGCTATCCGAGATACCACAGACTCAGAGATTCTGAGACCGCTGCTGCACACACAGTTTCGTGAGGTTCGAGAGCGCATCTTGCACCTGCTTCGCGAATTGGTCGCGGACCCGACCCACCCTGACTGGCTCGGACCGGAACTCGACAACGTCAACCCTCCGATTTGGGAGCTTGGCCATCTGACATGGTTCGCCGAAGAGTTCGCGCTCCGCGGTGTGGGCGCGCAGCCCCCCGCAAAGTCGAGCGCATTGAGCAGCGACGAACTGAAGGAGCTGTTCGACTCGGTTGGGATCCCGCACGGTTCACGCTGGACCTGCGCGTTGCCGAGCTCGACCGAAACCCTCCAATCATTCGAGAGGGTCTGGGGGAGCATCGAGGAGAATCTGCCCACACTGACGCTGGACGCGCAGCAGCGGGAATCCGTGATGCTCGCACTCTTCCACGCACAGATGCACGCAGAAGCATTCATGTGGTGGCGCCAAACATTCGCCAAGCAGGGCGAAGACCGGCTAGACGATTCCGCGAGTGCAGCGCCGATGGAGCGAGCCAAGGCACACTCCATGGCGGCAGTGGACCTCGAGTTTGGCGGCGACGAAATCGCCCTGCACGTCCAGCAAGGTGAGCGATTCACGTTCGACAACGAACGCGGTTTCGAGGTCGCCTCGGTAGCGCCATTCAAGTTCGCGTCCCGTCCGGTCACCGAAACCGAGTTTGCGGACTTCGTGCTCGACGGTGGGTACGACCATGATGCCTGGTGGTCCACCCGGGGACTTGCGTGGCGCCAGCGCATCTTCCCCAAGCCGCAGGGGCGGATGCCACTGTTTTGGCGACGCGACGGGGATTCGATGGAAACACGCGTGTTCCACCATTGGCGACCGCTCAACCCGATGCGTCCCGTGGTTCACATCAACGCATTCGAAGCCGAAGCGTTCTGCTCCTGGGCTGGACGACGCCTGCCCACAGAAGCGGAGTGGCGCATGGTCGCAACTGTTTCGAACCTTGAGCAAGCCCCCCCGAACGAGGCGGCGATCGATTGCACCAAGATCGGGCGACAGCCCTACCAGCCGGCGGAGTTCGGAGAGGGTTCGCCAACCTCCGCGCGACCGGCCGCCATGCTCGGAGGAGTTTGGGAATGGACCGCGACACCTTTCGCGCCGTTCGATGGCTTTGAACCAGGCATCTACCGGGACTACTCCGCGCCCTGGTTTCACTCCCGTCGCGTACTGAAGGGTGGTTGTTTCGCGACCAGCCGCTGCCTCGTGGATCCGCGGTACCGAAACTACTTCGCACCCGATCGACGCGACGTTTTCGCCGGCTTCCGAACGGCCGCCGACGCGTGACCTGCAGATTCTCGCGTCAGACCTGGGGCGCCGAACCTTCGGTCCCGACGGCTGGTTCGCCCCAAAGCGCGGTTGGACCCCAGCGGCAAACTCGACCGCAAATCGCACCGTGGATTACAATTCTGCGCCTGATCCCGCGAACCCCCGCAGAAGGATTCTGCGCCGTCGCGCGGCATCACGACGTTCCCGCGTCGCCGCGCCACAAACTCGAGAGAAGCTCCCCTTAGACCCAGGTGGTTCCACCCAGGACCACCTGGGTCTTTTTTTTGGGGCCCCTGCAACGGCCCGGTGCACAAACCGAAGATTTTGAAACCGCCGGTTCGGGACACGGCATCAGGGTTTTCCTCGCGTAACTGCCCGCGCCTTGACGTCAGACTTGTCAGGACGGCGGCACCCGGGGGCGTGCTGCGCGATTGCACGGTACGGACTGAACCACGATCCGGACCATGAATGCACTACAACCGAGAACGCAGGTTCAAGGACCAAGCCTCCATCCCGCCCCCATGCTCCAACAACACGATCCATCCGCCGAAGCGGCATTTGTCGAAGCGTTTCTTCGCGGCGACCCACAGGCTCGTCGAAGGTTCGCCGAGCGCCTGAGCCGGGTCCCCAAGATCTTGGCCATGCGCAATGCCCGCATCGGGCACCCTCTCAGCGAGCACGAACTGGCGGACGTCGCACAGGAGACCATGGTTGCGGCGATCCGCAAGCTGCCGGACTACAGGCCAATCGCACCGCTTGAACACTGGGTCTACGGGATCTGCTGTCTGCAACTTCGCATGATGCTGCGGCGCCGCCAGCGCCACCGGTCGCGCACCACCGTCCTATCAGATCAACAGCCAGACGACGCACCCAGCGCAGAAACCGCGCTCGCGGACCGGCATGAGGTGGAACACCTGCTCGAACGAATGGGTGGCACCGAGGCTGACCTCGTTCGCTTGAAGCATCTGGAGAGTCTGACGTTCGAAGAGAT
>CBESZZ010000130.1:0-8488 GCA_965534055.1 uncultured bacterium
TTGGCATCACACCGAGCACACCTATGGCAAGGTGCGGCGCAGCGTGGCGCTTCCGGAGAACGTCGACCTCAACAGCATCGACGCGTCGTACACCGCAGGCATTCTGCGCATCGACGTGCCGAAGCTGCAAAAGGAAGGGCCGACCAAAATCAACGTTCGCTCCAACTAGCGAACCTCGGCGGCTCAGCCCAACGGCTCGAGCCACCGACCCTCCCACAGCCCCCTATGAGCCATGGAGCGGAACGCCAGAGCCAACCGGCCCTGGGGTGACGATGCGTCGCCCGACACCGATTTGTACTAGCACCCTGTGCTGGGCACCTTAGATACGTGGCATGAAGACGGTCCTCCAAAAGGTTACCCAAGCATCAGTCCACGTGGATGGCGCACTGTGCGCAGAGATCGGTCATGGCGCGCTGCTTCTGGTGGGCGTTGAGACCACGGACACGCAGGCCGATGCGGACGCCACCGCCGCGAAAATCGCCAAGCTGAGGTTCTTCCCCGGCGCCACGCCCATGGATCAAACCGCTGCGCAGATCGACGGCGAGTTCCTGGTGGTCAGCCAGTTCACGCTCGCGGGGCACGTGAAGAAAGGCAACCGACCCAGTTTCACCGACGCGGCGCGACCCGAGGTTGCCGAGCCGCTCTACATGCGGGTCGTAGAACAGCTGCGCGCCGCGGGGCTGACCGCGAGGCACGGCGTGTTCGGTGGCGACATGCAGGTTTCACTCACGAACGATGGCCCCGTGACACTGTTCGTGTTCACCAGCGAAGGCCGCGTCATCTAGCGACCCTAGTCGTCGCCGGACTGGGCGCGACGCTCACACTCGTCGAGCAGCCCACGACAGCCAGATTCGATCAGGTCATAGACCGCCTCGAACGAAGCGTCGCTTTCGCCATAGGGATCGGGAACTTCCTCGACTCCTGCATCGACTGCGAACTCGGCCAACAGTCGAAGCTCCGGGACATCGCCTGTCGCGCCCATGGCCTGAAGCGCGCGGCGATGCTCGTGGGTCATCACCATGATCCAATCGAACCGCTCAACGTCCGATGCTCGAACGACACGCGCCCGGATCTTGGCCAAATCCACGCCACGGCGTTTCGCGATTCGCTGCGCTTGCCGATCAGGCGGCTTGCCGACGCTGAAACGAATCAAGCCAGCGGACTCCACCGTGATTGCTTGCGCGAACGTGGACTCCTTGGCCATCTCACGAAACACACCTTCTGCCGTAGGTGACCGACAGATGTTGCCGGTGCAGACAAAGAGAACACGGATGGGTTGCACGACCGGAGTCTAGGCGCTTCTGCGACCAAGTGACGCAGTGTCTGACCACGGATCGCAACGATCGCGCGCTGGGGACGGGACCCAAGCGCCACGTCGACACCCGATTCGGCCTCGAAGCAAAGCGCCGACTCTTCCTGTCAAACACAAGTGTCGAGAGCGATCCCAGAACCTCGGCTTCGTTGAGCCAACGAACTTCGTGAAGTTTTTGCGACGGATCGCTGGGTCGACGCCACAGAAATTGCGCCGCCAAACACGAGGCAAACGGTGACCCAGAGTGAACGACTGATGGACACCTCCACCGTCGCATTTGACAGGCCACTCGCTCCTGCACCGGGTCCGCGACCAATCGCTTAGCCGAGCCCGAGCGACTCCAGTCCATCCTCATCAAACCCGAAGTAGTGGCCGAACTCGTGGTAGACCGTGATGGCGATTTCTCGCTCCAACTCATCATGGTCTTCGGACAACGCTTCCAGATTGCGCTGATAGAGGAAGATGGCTGGGGGCTCGTTGCAGGCCATCGACCCGGGCGCCTGCTCTGCGAGGGTTCCGCCGGTGAACAAGCCCAAGATCTCTGGTGAGCAATCGAAGTCACCCCCGGCGCAAAGTGCCGCGACGTCCGGGAGTGGATCGACGACGAGCGGAACTTCGTCGAAGTACTCACGCAGCTCGCCGGGAAGACGCTCCACCGCCCTCAGAACGGCTTCGTCGAAGGCCTCACGACTCAATCTGGCGGGAGGCGACTCACCCATCATGCGGGCAACCGATTCGAACACTGCGTCCGCCTGCACAAAGTCACCGCGATGCTCAAGCAACTGGGCTTGAAGCGTCATGAACCTGGGGTCTTCGCTGCGAGCCTCACGAACCATGTCGAGAGCCGTAGCGGCGCCCGCCAAGTCGCAGCGCAGGAACCTGGCTCGCGCCAAGGTGAGCAAGACCTCAGGATCGCTTGGCGAAGCAGACTGAGCCCGCTCTGCACAGCGCAACAGCTCGCGACTGGCACCGGTGACCGCATGAAGCTCCGCTTCAAGCAAGCTGTGCTCAGGCTCGCCCACCACATGAACGAGTGATTTCAACCGGTCTGCCGCCTCCTCGATTGCGCCGCTGTCCAACGCCACCAAGTACTCCGCGATCGGTTTCGACAACCCTTCGTGATCCACGTGTTCGGTCGGTGCAAGCGATGAGCGCTCGAGCGCTGGCGCGAAAGGTTCCCGGACGCCAATAGCCGGGGCCTGCTCGACAGAAGCGGCGTCCGCGGGAGGCGAGGGTTCCTTCTCGGGGGGGTTCGACATCGTTCGTTGGTCGCGCAGGGGGGCCACGAAAGCACGCGCAAAATGCCGCAGCGGCGCCCCAGCTGAGTTGCTCCGCGACGAGCTTACGTCGATGCTCGCAGCATGAACCCGGAGCGTAGAGACTATCGTCGCGACACCCTCTCCCGCGATCGACTTGCGGCCGACCCGTTCGACCAGTTCCAACGCTGGTTCAAAGACGCGATCGACGCCGGCCTCGATCAACCCAATGCCATGGCGCTCTCAACGGTGGGTTTGGATGGAGCTCCCGATTCACGGACGGTGCTCCTCAAAGGCCACGGACCCGAAGGGTTCGTGTTCTACACCAACCTGCAAAGCACGAAGGCCGAGCAACTACAGACCCACGGGCATGCGAGCCTGCTGTTCCACTGGAACGAACTTGAACGCCAGGTGCGCGTGCGCGGTCGCGTGGTAAACCACGACCCGGCTGCAGCGGACACCTACTTCGCGGGCCGCCCCCGGGATGCGCAGTTGGGCGCATGGGCCTCGGAACAGAGTCGCACGCTCGCCGATCGCGACACTCTCGTGGCGGCGTTCGCAGCTGTTGAAGCGCGGTTCCCGCCAGGTTCAACCGTGCCGCGTCCCCCGTTCTGGGGTGGCCTGCGCGTCGTCGCCGATGAGCTTGAGTTCTGGCAAGGTCGCGCGAACCGCCTGCATGACCGCTTCAGGTTCGCGCTCGTGGACTCGCGATGGATCGCGCAACGGCTCGCGCCATGAGACGCGCCGTGCGAACCGGCTAGCCGTCGCTGGATGCGGCGTGCAGTGGACGATGGTCTTCGAGCAAGCGCTCCGCTAGCGCTTTCCCGGACAGGAACGCGCTCTCCAAGTCATCGCCAAGGCAGAAGTCGCCGCAAACACCGAGTCGCCGCTCTGCGTCGAACAGGAACGGTTCGCCAAGAGGCTGCTCGGGCTTCGCACTTCGCCAAACATGAACGTCGTCGTAGATCGGCTTGGCAAGATCGTTGCCAACCAGCTCCTGAAACTCCGCGAGCATTCGCTGACCAAGACTGTGCGCAGCGCGCAACCGCCCCGCGGAAATCTCGCGGCCCGGGTACGGAGCGAACTCCGCGCTCCCGCCACCGCCATCCAACTGTTCGACGACGCGACGAGCAGCTTGCGGCGTCGCGTGGAGCGCCCATGCCTCGCGATGCGATCCGAGCGATCGACCCGGCTTACTGGATTCCCGAACCGCCAACCCCAGCTCACCTTCTCCCACGTCCTCCATGAGATCGAGATTGACGCCGACCGGGCGGTTGAACATGAACATCGCAGTGCAGCCAGGCAGCCAGCGCAGGGTCGCCAACTTCGCGGTGATCCCCGGTGCGGCGCCAACCAACGCGCGGGCCTGCGGGATCGGCACCGCAATCAACACCGTTCGAGCCGTTGCGATGTTGCGCAGTGCGCCGTCGAAGATCGTGAATCGCACGTCGCCCAGAGTCTTCGCCGGCCGCGCGACCACAGCCCCGATTCGAGTGCCAAGGCGGACGTCGATGCCGCGGGCGTCCTCGCGAATCACCGCGCTCATCCCGGGGACACCGACCGCCGAATCGCACTCTCCAATTGCGGACTCGGGCGACAGGTCGGCGGCAGGCCAGGGCGCAGCGACCCCGCGGGCCAACCATCGTTTTAGGTGGCTTCTGAACGCTGAATCTCGCGGGGTGATGCGCGGGCAGCCGAGATCAAACGCAAACTCGCTGTCCGAGCGACCGACACCGGATGCCCGATGCGTCGACGCGCGGCCGCCGTGGCCCCTGGCCTTGTCGAAGACCGTGACCTGATGCCCCTGCTCGTGCAGAAGCCGTGCGCACGTCAACCCGGCCAGCCCAGCGCCGACGACGACTGTGTTCAGTGGGGTTGTCATGTGGCCTTCACTGTCTCCTTCGCAGTTCACAACGCGCTTCGCGGCGCATCTCCCGATGATTTCTCAATGTTTCCCCGCAGCATCCTAGGGGCCCGACCACCTGCGAACAGCGTGGATTCCCTCCGAGGGTGGGGTCGCTGACCCCCGGGCGGAAGAGCGTACGAGGATTCGTTCCCAGCCCGTATCCTCCGTCCGGTCTCGCCCATGCCTGAGTCCTCACTTCTCGTTCAAGTCACGCTCCTGCTGGGAGCCGGAATCGCGGCCCAGTGGATCGCTTCATGGTTGCGGCTGCCCGCTCTGTTGCTGCTCCTCGCAACGGGCATCCTGCTCGGACCGGTGACCGGTGTCATTGTACCGCAGGAGCTCTTCGGCGATGCGCTTCGTCCGCTGGTGTCGCTAGCGGTAGCCGTCGTGCTGTTCGAAGGTGGGCTATCCCTGCAATTCGAAGAAGCACGACGCGCAGGCCCAACCCTCTGGCGGTTGATCGTTTCCGGCCTGGTCCTCGGCACTGCGCTGACGACCGCGGTCGGTGTATGGATCGCGGGATTGTCGTTTGGAACGGCGCTGGTGTTCGGATCGGTCATGGTCGTCACGGGCCCAACCGTGATCCTGCCCATGCTGCGCACGGCTCGGCTGGCGCGGCGCCCGGCCACGCTCCTGAAGTGGGAAGGGATCGTCAACGACCCTCTGGGAGTGCTGCTCGCTTTCTTCGCGATCCAGGCACTGGGGCTGTTCGCACCCGACAGCGGCGGCTTCTTCGCACTGTTGATTCCGTTCATCGGCGCGACGATCGCCGCGGTCACGATCGGCTGGTTGGCGGGCATCCTGCTCGGACTTGCTCTGTCCAAGCATCTCATCGCAGAACACCTGCGCAGCCCCGTCATCCTGGCGTCGGTGCTCGCCGTGCACACCAGCTCCGAGCTCATCCGGCACGAGTCGGGGGTCATGGCGGTCACCGTGTGCGGCATCGTCTTGGCCAACTCCAAGATCGCCGAAATTCACGATGTACGGCACTTCAAGGAGCAGATCACCACACTGCTCGTGTCGCTCCTGTTCATCGTGCTGTCGGCGAACCTCGAACTGGAAACACTGCACGCGCTCACCGGTCGGCCGCTGCTGCTGGTGCTTGCTGTCATCTTCCTGATTCGCCCGATCCTCGTTGGTGTGGCGACGTTCCGAAGTGGATTGCCGGGAAATGAGCGGGCGCTGGTGTCGTGGATCGCCCCTCGTGGAGTGGTCGCGGCCGCCATGGCTGGCGCATTGGTCCCCGAGCTGGAGCACCTGGGTTACGCAGACGCGAACCTGCTCGTGCCTCTCGTCTTCGGGGTGATCATCGCCACGGTCGTGATGCACGGCCTTTCGATCCGACCAGTCGCGCGGAAACTCGGCCTGGCGGCCGGAGACAACTCGGGAATTCTGGTGGCCGGAGCCTCGCGCTGGGCGCTCTCGTTGGCCCAGGCCCTGGCGAAAACCGGCGTCTACGTCATCCTCGCCGACAACCGCTACCGCAAGGTTACCCGAGCCAGGCAGGCGGGACTCGATGTGCACTATGGCGACATCCTCGAAGAGGAAGCAGTGTACGAGTTCCCCATGGAGCGCATTAGCTGGGTGTTCGCTGCGGGTGACGACGACTCCTACAACTCACTCGTCTGTATGCACTTCATGAAAGAGCTGGGCCGCGAGAAGACACTGCAAGTCACTCCGTCCGACACCGAAGGCAAAGCCGGCAACCACGGAATGCGCGGACGCAGCCCATGGGGAACCGCTGGTTCCTATGAGGCCATCACCGGGCGGTTCTGGCGTGGTGGCGAGTTCAAGGTCACCCAGGTCACTGAAGAGTTTTCCTTGGAGCAACTGCGCGAGGACAACACCGAATCACTGTTCTTGTTCTACGAGCACGAAGGCAGCCTGCACATGCTCTCGCCGGACGCTAAGGCGCCGACGGGAGCCAAGATCGTTTACATGAGCTAAAGCGGTGGCCGCCGACCCCACATCTCCGAGCGACGACGCAACAATCGACTCCTTGCCGGCGGCCGATCGAGGCAGGCAAGTACAACGCGTCCTGCTGATCGAGGGCGCGGTCAACTTCGTCTTGATGGGCGTCAAGCTTGCTCTTGGGCTGACCACAGGATCGCTGTCGCTCATCAGCGACTCGCTGCATTCGCTCGGCGACTTGGTCAACAACTTCGTCGCGTTCGCAGTGGCCCGGGTTGCCGCGAAGCCGCCTGACCGCGAACACCCCTACGGCCACTACAAGTTCGAGTCACTGGCTGTGTTGGGACTGGCCGTCCTGATGCTGCTGCTCGCGGGCAACATCGTCGTGGAAGCGCTCCAGTCTGAAGAACGCTCGGTAACCTCGACAGGTTACGAGCTGCTCATCATGCTTGGCGTACTGGGTGCCAACCTCTGGGTCGCACTGTGGCAAAACGGACAGGCGCGCAAGCTCGACTCGCAGCTCCTCGAGGCGGATGCGAAGCACACGATCTCCGACGTCCTGACGACGGTTGCCGCCATTGCCGGATGGCAAGCGGCAAGCCGTGGCCTGCCGTGGCTCGATTCAGTCCTGGCGTGCGTTGTCGCAGCCATCGTTGCGTTCCTCGCCGTGCGTATTCTGCGCCAGGCCGTGCCCGTCCTCGTGGATGGGTTCGCGATCGATCCTGCGGAGCTAGAGCGGACGATCATCGACGTGGATGGCGTGGTGTCCGTGCTGTCCGTCCGCTCGCGTTGGATCGGAGTGCAACCTGTCGTCGATGCGGTCATCACCGTCGACGGCGGCATGACGCTGCACCGCGCTCACGAGATCACCGATCGCGTCGAGGCACGGCTCGAGGAGCGCTTTGGTGTTCGTGACGCCACGGTTCACGTTGAGCCTGCTGAATGACCGCGGACGCCGAAGAAGCGTGGTTCGTGTACCTGCTGGTTTCCGAGCGTCGCGAGACCACCTACGTCGGAATCGCTAAGGACGTGCAAGCACGCCTGGCGCAACACAACGGGGAGAGCCCGGGCGGAGCCAAGTCCACACGGGCCGCGAGACCGTGGCGGCTAGAGCGACATACCGGCCCGTTCGCAACGCGCGGCGAAGCGCAGCGCACCGAAGCAGAGCTGAAGCGTTTGCGCGGCAGTGCGAGGCGTGCATCGGAACTTTGGTAACGCGCGCCTCAGTCTCGATCAGCGGCCACCGCTTCGGTTGAATCGGCGGCACCGGAGCTGGCGTCACCAGCACTCGCCTTCTCCGAGGCACCGTGTACGTCGATCACCAACACGCCGTCCTGCACGTCCACGTTCAGTGAGCTGCCGTCGGGAACCTCACCGGCGATGATCTTGCGACCGAGCTGGGTCTCGAGTTCGCGTTGCAGTAGACGCTTCAACGGCCGCGCACCGTAGACCGGGTCGTAGCCCTTGTAGGCGAAGTAGGCCTTGGCCTGCTCCGTCAACTCGATCGTGACGTTGCGGCCGGCAAGCCGATTCGCCAACTCCACCAGAGCGAGATCCACGATGTGCCGCAGTTCGTTGGGCTGCAGCGGCTTGAAGAGCACGGTCTCGTCGATGCGGTTGAGAAACTCCGGCCGGAAGTTCTGGCGTAGCTCGCCCATCACCGCATCTCGAGCGCCCTCCTGAATCTCCCCTTCGGCTGAGATGCCTTCGAGGAGATGAGGCGCACCGATGTTGCTCGTCATGATCAGCACGGTGTTCTTGAAGTTCACGGTGCGGCCTTGGCCGTCCGTAATACGGCCGTCGTCGAGAACCTGCAGCAGGACATTGAACACGTCAGGGTGCGCCTTCTCGATCTCGTCGAACAGCACGACGGAGTATGGCTTGCGACGCACGGCTTCCGTGAGTTGGCCACCGTCTTCGAATCCGACGTAGCCAGGGGGCGCACCGAGCAAGCGCGACACGGAATGCTTCTCCATGTACTCGGACATGTCGACCCGCACCATCGCGTCTTCGCTGTCGAAGAGGGACGCCGCGAGAGCACGCGCGAGTTCGGTCTTCCCCACGCCCGTTGGACCAAGGAAAAGGAACGAACCGATCGGACGC
>CBESZZ010000131.1:0-8465 GCA_965534055.1 uncultured bacterium
AGGCTGCCGGACTGCTGCGCGTTCGCGAACCGAAAACCGGATCCAACCGCTGCCTTGACCTTGGTCACGCGGGCGTTCGTGACGATCTCGCCTCAGCGGTTGAGACCCACCGCACGCACCTGGAAACGATTCTTGAGAAGCACGGGATTGACCTAATGGAAGTTCCAGTTCCTTTCGAAGCCGACGCGGATGCCGTCACTGGCCCGATCGAAGCGTTGTTTCGTGCACGTCAAGCACGCGGAGGTGGCCGATGACCAAGTTCCTCCAACGACCGTGCGTCGCGGCTCTGTGGACGCTCGTTGCAACCACCACCGCACTTCAAGCGCAAGATCGCGAGGAGACCTGGACTCTGCACACCGCGACAACGAACGTCGACTACGGCGCAAAATTCGACCTGCGCGTCGTACGCACCTGGCCGGCGACCATCGCGCCTTCACCGTTCCCACAGGACGCACTAGCGCCGCTGCGTTTGGAGCTCGTGGACGTCGCCTACGCGGAAAGCGCGGGCAGGATGACGGAGACGCGTCGGTTCTCCGCGCGCGCGTTCGCGGTCGGGGAGGTTCGCGTCGGCTCAGCAGACGGCGCGTTCGATCCGCTTGTCCTGCAAGTGCGCTCGTCGCTCGATGCGGCGTCGAAGGAAGCCGAACTCGATTTGCCGCTCTTGCCGCCTGCCATCGAGCCAGCACCCAAGAAGTCGCATTGGGTCCTTGCCCTGATCATCGGCTCGGCACTCGCGGGTATCGGGTGGCTTCGTCGCAAGTTCCAAGTCCCGATCAACCAAACGACACGCAAGGACATCACGCAAAGGCTGCACGAAACACGAGACTGCATCGGCTTGGCCGATTCAGCCAACACACAACGCGATGCCGTGGTGAGCTTCTCCGCTCTGGTTCGCGTGTTCATCGCACAACAAACTGGCGTCGTCGTCGTAGACGCAACCCACGATGAGCTACGCGATCGGTTGAAAGACTCAACCACGGCAGAACAACGAAGCGCGCTCGACCCCATGCTGGCCGCGATCGATGCAGCCCTCTACGAGGGTCGGCCAGACCGCAAGGAGCTCATGGCGACGATCGAGTTGTGGATGATCGCTTGGGGAATCTCCCTGTCGATTGCTACCAACGCACGGCAGGCGGTCGCACGCTGATGCACCTTGGCCTCGCGATTTCGTGGGCCAACCCTGCGTGGTTCCTGTTGCTGCTATTGCTGCCCGCCACATGGTGGATTCGGTCGCGTCGGGGTGATGCGGCGTTGCGTTTCGCGCCCACAGCATTGGCAACACAACAGGCCGTTCGATCCACGTGGCGAGAACGGCTGCGCTTCGTGCCCTGGTTGGTTCGCGCCGCAGCATGGAGCTGTTGCATCGCCGCACTCGCGCAACCAACAAGCCGCGTCGAACTGCCAAGAACAACCCTCGGCATCGACGTGCTGCTGTGCGTCGACGTGTCTTCTTCCATGGCTGCACGTGACATGGCTGCAAGAGATGGGGCTGCAAGAGATGGGGCTGCCGCGACGAACGCAGAAGAAACACGCCTTGAGGTCGCGAAGGACGCAGCAACCCGCTTCGTAGCCAGTCGACCCCAAGACCGGGTAGGCCTCGTGACGTTCGCGGCTTACGCGGACATGATCAGTCCGTTGACCCTGGACCACACCGCGATTGCACGTCAACTAAACGACATAAAGCTGGTCGACCGCGACGGTCCCGAAGACTTGACTGGGATCGGCAACGCAGTCGCTCGGGCGGCAAGCATCTTGTCGTCCAGCGAGGCCGCATCGCGAGTGATCGTGCTCCTTTCCGACGGCGAAGAGAACGTCGCCCACGCCGACGCCCCTACGGAAATTGGTCCAGCCCAAGCCGCAGGCATGGCCCGTGAGTTTGGGGTTCGGGTCTACACAATCGCCGCGGGCCGGGGGAATCCCGGCCCAGACGGTGGATTCACTCCGCTAGACACCCGCGCGGTTGAACAGCTCGCAAAAGCCACGGACGGTGCATTCTTTCGCGCCGAGGATGAGCAAGCGGTCGGTGACGTCTTCCTAGCCATCGACGAACTCGAGAAGAGCCCGTTGGCCGATCCGCAGTATCGAACCGACTCACTGCACGCGAGGCTGCTGTGGATCGCGATGGGGCTGCTGTTGTTTAGCCTGCTGTTGCAGCGCACGACTCTGCAGGTGAGGCCTTAATGCTCAGTACGCAGATCCAAACTCCGGTGAACTTCGGGTTCTCATTCGCATCGGCATGGGTGCTCTGGCTCCTGTTGGTGCCCGTGACACTTTGGCTGATCCTCCGCGCGCAAGACGCGAGGTCGAGTGGTTCAGCCCACAGTTCGAGCCTCGCTGGGGTATTCGGCGCGGGTGCAAGACGCCTCTCCGATGCGTCCACATCGCGAAGCCGAACCACCCTCGCCCTGCATTGTGGTGGCATCGCCTGCCTCGTTCTCGCCGCCGCAGACCCTCGTTTCGGTGCGAGTACGGGAGCGACGACCAACACCAAAGTCGACGTCATCGTTTGCCTGGACGTGTCGCGATCCATGCTCGCCCGCGATCTCACACCCAACCGATTAGAGGCAGCGAAGACTGCGATTGAGAAGCTCGCGGCCACCATTGAAGGCAGAAGATCGGGAGACAGTCTGGCGCTCGTCGCATTCGCGGGCGAAGCGCGCCTGCTCGTGCCGCGCACCACGGACATGCGGGCCTATCGACAGTTGCTGTCACTCTCTGCTCCCGAGTCCATCAGGCTGGGCGGCACGAACCTCGGCGCGGCGTTGCGCACGGCCTTGGCGGCGTTGCCGCAACCAGCCAGCGACCCAGACACGGAAACTCCCAGCGCGGCCATCCTCCTTGTGACAGACGGGGAAGATCACGAAGGGCTGGGGCTCGAAGCCGCAGCTGAATGCGCCGCCCGGGGCGTTGTGGTGCACTGCGTCGGCCTCGGGTCCACAACTGGCGCGAAGATCGCACTGTCAAACGAAGACGGCGAGACGTTTCTTCGCGACCGTGAACAGCGCGACATTTTGAGCGCCATGAATCCCATCGAATTGCGAGCGCTGGCCGAAGCGACGGGTGGCGTTTTGCTGGACGATGCGAGCGCGGACGCCGCGTTGCTCCGCGGGTATTCGCAACACGTCCGAAGCACGACAAACAGCTCATCGCAACGCGAACCCGCGCGTCGCTACGCGTGGCCGTTGCTGCTTGGCGTCGTGCTTCTGCTGATCGAATTGGGCTGGTCGACTCGGGGTCGTCGATGACTTCCGAACAACAACTCCCCCGATTCATGTTGGTGTTGCGTGTGGCGTCAGTCCTTGGAATTGTGGCGATCGTGTGGAGGTCGTGCCCACCGTCCGACGACACAGCGCGTCTCGTCACAAGTGCTCGCGAAGCGTACGAACGAGACGATCATCAAGAAGCATTCACCGCGCACCAAGCGGCGGTCGACTCGCTTGGACCGAACGCTCCCCATGCCCTGCTCTTCGACACCGCGCTGTTGGCAGTGCTCGCGCACAGTCCACGCGACGCGGAGATCGCTGCCGCGCGCGCCGCGGCGATGGGAGCCGACGTCCCGTGGGTCGAAGCTCGCGCCGCCTACCTCCGCGGCCACGCGGCATGGGAACGGTGCCTGGTACTAGCAGCTCAGGCCAGTGGACCAGAGGCCGGCCCCGCCGACTTGCTGCTCGCGATCCGCGCAGCGGAGGACGCCAAGACGGCATGGGTCGAGGCCGCGTGTGGCCCGAGCGCCTGGATGGAAGCCACGCGCAACGCCGAAAGAGCCGACCGCAAACTTGAAGAGCTTCGCGCCCAGGAAGAAGCCATGGCAAGAGGCAAGACCCGTAGGGAGAACGCAGGACAGGATCCTGGAGCACCCGGCACCCCGCCGCAGCAGGCTCCGAAACTCGTGCAGCGCATGCTTGAGCAATTGGCTGCGCGCGAACGAGCGAAGCAGGATCTTCGCCGTCGCACACGCAACGAGAACGGGAAGCCCGTGGAGAAAGACTGGTGATCGCCCACAGAGATTCCGCGCGCAATGCGACCACTCTGAGGCACTGCGTGTTCTTGATGGTGTGTGGGCTGTGCTGCGCATCGAACGCGTTGGGTCAGTCGGCCATCCTCACAGGACCCGAACCCCGCACCATCCAACTCGGGCAGTCGGCGACGCTGCAGCTGGCCCGGACGCCGGAAGCCGCCGAAGACTTGGCGTTGAGCGGCCTGCCAACAGTCGACGACGCAACGCTTTCCGCGCGCCGCAGTGGCCCAGGATCCTGGACGATTACCGTGACGCCGCGGCGCACTGGGACAATCGATCTTCCGCCAATCTTGTTGGTTGAGAACGGTGAGTCACTGCGCGTGTCGCCAAGCCACGCGCTCGAGGTGCAACCCGATCTAGTCGGCGCAGCCACGGGATTCATCGAAGTTGTGCCACAACGCGAGCAGGCGTTCGTCGGCGAACAGCTTGCGGTCGACATTCGTTTCGGCGTCACGCCATCTGCCGCACCACGACTCGTCCAACTATTCCAGCGCACAATCGATGCGCCGTTCGAGGTGCGCACGAGACCCTTGCTGCAGCTCCCACCGATCGGCGACACCGCAACCATCGTTTGGAACGAAGCGATCACCGCTGTCCAACGCGCAGAAGACGCGTTCGTTCTGCGCTGTGCCGTGACGTTTGCAGAGCCAGGAGATCGGGAGTTGCCCGGTGCGCTCTTGGCGTTCGTCCTGGCCGACTCCATCGAAGAGGACTTCCTCGGCAACCTTAGAATCCAAGGTCGACAAGAAGCCGCGGTCGCAAGCACGCCCCACACCGTACAGGTCATGCCCTGGCCGCGCGCGGGGCGCCCCACGGGGTTCGATGGTCCGGTGGGGAACTTTTCGATGCGCGCATCAGCAACACCCACATCGGTGAACTCCGGGTCCACCATCCGGGTACGCGTCATCCTCGAGGGCGACAGCAACCTGAATTCCGCACCCGTGCCGTCACCGGGAACAGCTCCGGGCTTGTCGTGGCTGGGCCACATCGAAGAGAACGCATCCGTGAGTCGCGTCTATCTGTTCGAAGTGACTCCAGAACACGGCGACGTCGCACAAATCCCGCCGTTCGAGTTCGCGTTTTTCGATCCAACTCCACCGGGCACCTACCGGACAGCTCGCACGCAACCCATCGAACTCGACGTCACCGGCCCGCCAAGGCCGTCGACACCCGAGATCACGCCCGCGGATTCTGATCCGACAGTCCCGGTCCATGATGGGGCAGCAGATCTCAACCTCGACGACAGCCAGATACTGGGGCGTCAGGAAGATGCCGAAGCGATCATCGCGGACCTCAAGACACCAATCCGCACCACATCGACACCACGCGTCTTCCTCTGGTGTTGCCTGTTGGCGCCGGGGTTGTTCGCTGCCGTCTGGTGGTGCCTGAGAAACCGCCGAGACCGCGATCGCCGCGATCCATCTCGAAGACGTGCGCGGCAAGCAGCCTCCGAGTACCGCCGCGAAGCCCGCCGAGAAGGCGCCGACGATGCGGCCCTGTTCTCCGAATACCTCGCCGCGCGACTCCGCACCACACCAGCCGCCGTCGCCGCGGCTTCGATCGAACGCGAACTCCAGTCGCTCGGCCTGTCCTCGGAGCTAGCCTCACAGGCCCAATCCCGACTGCGTGAACTCGTGGATCGCCGCTATGCCACGCCACAGCGTTCACGACTACCAGAACCCACGACTCAAAAACTCATCGGAGCCATGGAACGTGGGTTCCAACCTCGACGCGGCAGGGCAGCGGCCATGCTGGTTTTGCTCGCGCTCGGAACGATCAGCGCCACGCATGGCACACAAACCCCTGCAGGCACCGACCACCAGCAAGGCACGCCTTCGAACGCCACGAATCTTGAGGTCGCCAGCAAGCTGATTCGCGCCGCCGCGTCGGCATACGATCAGCAATTCTTTGACGCTGCCGACGCGTTCTACGCAGAGGCAGCCACCGCGCTGGGAGAAGAGCCTGCGGCGCTACTGGTCGCGCGAGGACACTGCGCGTTCCGTGCGAATCGACTTTCGCATGCCCTTTGGTTCTTCGAGCGGGCGCTGATCAGACGCCCTGACGCATCGGACGCCAGAGTCCATGCGGAGCGCACGCGTGCGGCCCTCGACCTGAATCAAGATTCTGGATTCTTTGCCCGCGTGGCCGCGCTTGATCCGTGGTGGCTCGGAGCATTTGCCGTCGCTCTGCAGGTGCTCGGGGTTCTCGGTCTGCTAGGGCGCCGGCAATCGAAGCATCCCCTGCAGGTTGTGCTGTCACTCATTGCTCTGTGCGTTGGCATTTTGCTTGCCGTGTTGCTTGTCGCAAACCATGGGTTCGAGAAGCGCGAGCGGGCAATCGCGCTGGCTCCCGACACTCTTGTGTTCGCGGAACCACAGGATGGCTCAGTCGTGATGGCGCAACTGCCGGCGGGAACAACGCTGGACGTCGTGCGAACCTCCGCTCATTGGGTGCTCACTGACCACGGCGCGGGCCAGGGCTGGATCGCTAAGGACCAGCTTGGGTTGATCGACTAACTAGCCCTAGTTGAATCGAACCCGGATGCGGCCACCAAGGTCCTCCGATCGACGCTCATTGCGCGGGTATCGTGGCAAGCTTAACTGAAGAGTCTCTTCGCCACGTTCCACGCTCACCTGCACACCGCCAAGGTCCAACGCATTCATCAATGCATCACGGTCTACAACCGGCGTGCCGTTGATTGCGACGATCTTGTCCCCGGCCGCGAGCCCCCAAGTGGAAAGCAAGCCGCTGGCGTCGGAGATGCTCACGGTCAATCGAGTTTTGATCTTGCCGAGGTCGAAGACCACGTCTGAACCAGGCACCGTCACCAACCTCTGTGCACCGGACGCGTGCTCCCGAACTTCGTAGTTCCCCGCTGCAAGGGCCCGAATCACAGCGCGACCGTCCGTTGTCGTTTGCGTGCTCAGTAGATGCTTCTTCTTGCCATCTGACTCGACGCGCAGGATCGACACTCCCCGACGCTTGTCACAGGGGGAAACGAGCACGGCGAGATCATGTGTCGGTGGCACGCGCAACGCGATCTGATGATCTGTTCCGCGCAAGACGATCTCTTGCTCGTCCACATGACCACCTTCGCCCCACCACCGGTTCTGGCTGCTCAAAGCAACTGTCACGGGACCGGGTGCCAGGCCGCGAAAGCGCACGACACCGTTGCGGTTGATGCGCGCATTCCACGAGCTAGCCGAAGTCGCCGCGTAGCAGAGCACTTCTGGATCTTCGCGCTGGGAGTTCTGCTCCAGCACCTTCACGTGAAACTCTCCCACCGACAGATCTCCGTGCACGGTGACTTCCAGCTCGCAGGGTGGTGCAAGCTGCACCTCCACGGCTCGCTGACCGCTGGTCAACGGAGCCCGTGCTTGTCCGAATCCTCGCGCACCGGCGACGATCCAGACCTGGGTTCCCGAAGGCCAAACCTCGTAGTCGAAGTCCAACTTGGTCACGTCCAAGACCAGAACTCCGCTAGCCAGCACCCGAGAAGACGCGTAGTCCTCCGTCAACGCGGCCCCCGGGACCAGCATCTCGAAGTGAACACTCACATCTTTCATTTCGGCTCCGGTCGGCGACCGCACGGTGACGGCCAGCCATTCAGAGACGTCGATCGCGGGACGCTCTAGCGTCACTTCCGTGACCCCCGGACCAACCTCGAGGACTTCGAATGTCGCGGGGATGCCGTTGTTGTCGTTCACACAGAAGGCGTAGCGACCCGCACGGAGATCGGTGAAGCAGAAAGTCCCGCTTCTCGACCACGCGCGCGCCTCAGACTGAACGGGGCTTGTTGGATCGAACACTTGTTGGTCACGAAGCCCGACAGCCAAGACAACATCTCTGTCTCGCCTGAACTGACGGTCGCCGACCACTCTGCCCATCACGACACACGTTTCCTCTAGCTCAAGAGTCACGGTCGGCTCTGGATCACCGGGCGTGAGGTAGACCATGACCGCATCGGAAACAAATCTCGCCACGGTCCGGTGACCTCCCAATCCAAGGTATCCCCCGCGAGCCTGTAGGCGGAACTCGTTGCCCACCGCGTAGACCACAGGGTTCGAGCGTGTCCATTGGACGGACTCGTGGTCTTCGCCCTGGATTGAGAGCACTGCTTGATCGATCGCCGGCCCACCATCGAGTCGGACCAACTCGACACGAACCGAGTTCATTTTCTTGGCTTCGAAGAGAACAAGAGCGTCGGGAACTTTCGACGGGTGCACCACGGATCCGACCAGGTTGTCGACCCTGTAGCCCTTGCATTCGGCTTTCACGTCGTAGTACATCGCGTTCAGACCAGTGAGCTTGAACGAACCATCCGGAAGGGACTTCGTCGAGACAGCTCGGCCAGTGCGCTTCGCCCAGGCATCCGCACCGTCGGTGAGCACCTCGTGAAATGTCTTGAGCTGGTTGTCTGGAACGACTGGTTCCGATGCAAGGCGCT
>CBESZZ010000132.1:0-8464 GCA_965534055.1 uncultured bacterium
GAGTGATTGTTTTCGGAGGAAATCGTGCAGCAGGAGGCGTCGCCGCTGATCTCTGGGAATATGACGGCGTGGATTGGGCGCGACAGTCCTTCGCCGACCCGGTGCCCAAGGCAAGAGTGTTCACCTGCGGCGCGTTTGACGAGACCTTGGGCTGGTTGCGGATTTTTGGCGGTCCCAAACGCGAGTCTTGGTTCGGTTTGTTCCGCGCCCACGACACGTGGAGTCTGAAGACCCGCGATCCCGCGGTGGCCGCAGGGTTTGGCGTTGGCTGCGCGGGAGGGATGGGAGTTCCTTCATTGCGGACTCAGGCGGACAGCAAACCGTGGTTTGGCGATTCCTTCGGCCTCGCCGTGGACAACGTGGCCAGTGGAGCTTCTGCAGTTGTGCTGCTGGGGCTGTCCAACACCACGTGGGGGAACACGCCGTTGCCCTTCGACTTGGGTCTCGTGGGGGCAGCAGGGTGCGATCTGTTGGTTGAGCCAAGTGCTGTGATCGCACTCCCTGCGCCTGGGCCATCGGTGTCGCTGACGATCCCGAGAGCTCCGGTGCTGCTCGGAGTCCAGTTCTTCACCCAGGGCCTCGTGTTTGACCCTGGAGCCCCGAACGCGGCGGGTCTGGCGGTTTCGAACGGTCTCGCGCTCACGCTTGGGCGTCGCTGATGAGTTGATTCTGGCCGCGAGTCGACGGATAGCTCCGGCGCTGGTCTCCGATGTTCTAACATCGCGTCCGTTGCGGCACTTAGTCGCAACGGTTCTGCGGAATCCCTTTGAGGGTCTGTTTCGCACGTTCAGCATCACCTTGCCGCCATGTCGATTATCCCTCTCTCGCGACGAAAGAGCTCAGAAGGCACCGTCTATTGCGGTGCGTGCGCGCTTGCTCTCTCGTTGTTCTTGCCCGTCACGGCATCCGCGCAATCCGACTGGACTTACCACCCGGCGTTCGAAGCAACCGACGATCGCTTTTTGGCGTACGACGAGGCCAGGTCGGTTACCGTGATGGTTGGGGGCAATCCAGGCCACTCGTTCGTGACGACTCGCGAGTGGGATGGCACGACCTGGACGCTGCGTCCTACGGCGAACGTGCCGCGTGCACGGAAGCAAGGGGCGATGGCCTACCAGCGCGGTATCGGAAAGATGCTGCTGTTCGGCGGTTTCGAAGACGATCAAACTCCGCTGCTGGATGAGACTTGGGAATACGATGGCGTGGACTGGGTAGAGCGACGGCCCGCCAATGCGCCGAGTGCGCGAGTTGATGCTGCAATGGCTTGGGATGCCGGCCGAAACCGCATGGTGTTGTTTGGTGGCGAAGCGAACCGCACGTTCTTGGCGGATACTTGGGAGTGGGATGGAATCAATTGGCAGCAAATGCAGCCAGCGACTGTGCCACCACAGGTCGCAGCAGACGCGGAGATGTGCTTCGACGAATCGACGCAGCGAATTTTCATGGTCATGACGGACCATGGCGTCGTGAACCAGATGCGTGAAACTTGGGAATGGGATGGGGTGAACTGGACGCGGTTGCTCGTTGAGCCGATTGCGACTTCCTACCAGTCGATCGGTCTGGTTTACGATCCGATAGTTGGGCGGCCCGTTCTCCTGGCCGAACAGCCGTCTGGCGTCGCGCCTCAGACCGTGGTGTATACCTGGGCCGTTCTAGGGTGGGCTTCTGCTACTTACCCACGGCTTTCGACTTTGCGCCGTCCGATTCGCTGTAGGCCGGCTTTTGATCGAGCGCGTGGTGCGTTGGTGATGTTTGATGGCCCGGAAAGCGCGACGTGGGAATTTTCGGGTGGTGCCTGGCAGCTTCGAAACCGACACACGGCGATTCCACTCGCCGGGCAAGTCGCCGGTTATGACCCAGTGCGCCAAACGGTTGTGCTCTTAGTGGCGCGTCCTGGTGCTATGCAGCACTGGGAATCGAATGCCGCTGGCGGATGGACGCTTCGGTTCGAGCAGCGCGGGAGTTACCCACTGCCCCTCACTTCAAGTGTCTTGGCCTTTGATGAAGGGCGTCAGCAGCTCCTCTTGGTTGCCGGCGGCGCAGAAGTCTGGAGTCTGAGTGGCAGCACATGGTTGCCGCTAACCGTCCCGGGGATTCAAACGCCGCTCATCGATTATCAGGTAGCATGGGACGGGCAACAGTTCGTTCTGTTTGGAGGATTTGTCTTCGCGGGGTCGAATCGGAGATATCTCGACGATACTTGGGTTTGGAACGGCGCCTGGAGAAGAGTGTTTACAAGCAACCGCCCGATTGCACGTGGCGGCGCCCTAATGGTTGAGGATCCGCGGCGCAACCGAGTCGTGTTGTTTGGTGGTAGCGCTGGGAACGACACGTGGGAATGGGATGGCCTCGATTGGCAGCGAATGTTGCCTCAGACGTCTCCTCTCGGGCATGCGTTTGGTGTCTACGATTCAGTCCGTGAAAGGGTGGTGCTCATCGGCAACAGGAGGGAGGCGAGGGGCTGGTCTCTCAACGACTGTTGGGAGTGGGATGGAGTTGACTGGACACAGATTGCGACTGGTCGATTCGTGAGCTTTTGGGAAGTCACAGGCGTCGGAGCGTTCGACGAGAGTCGTGGTGAGGTGCGAATCTTTGGCGGAACCCCGTCCGAGCAGTGGCAGCATCGTTTTTTTGATCGTCTGAACTCGAACGACACGTGGACCTTGCGAACCCGTGACCCGGCGGTGGTGGATGGGTTTGGACGCGGTTGTACGGGGGGAATGGGGGTCCCAGAACTGCGCACTCAGGCGGACAGCAAGCCTTGGTTCGGTGACAACTTTGGTCTCGTCGTCGACAACATGGCGAGTGGGGCTTCCGCAGTCGTCTTGTTGGGATTGTCCAACACGACCTGGGGGAACACCCCGTTGCCCGTCGACCTAGGCCTCGTGGGTGCAGCTGGGTGCGATCTGTTGGTTGAGCCTAGCGCCGTGATCGCGCTCGCCGGACCTGGACCGTCGGTGTCGCTGACCATCCCGAGAGCTCCGGTGCTGCTGGGAGTCCAGTTCTTCACCCAGGGCCTCGTGTTTGACCCTGGAGCCCCGAACGCGGCGGGTCTGGCGGTTTCGAACGGTTTGGCGCTCACGCTAGGGCGTCGCTGATCGACAGGGTTCTCGTGCCTCGATCCGACCGGCGGCCGCTGGTGCGATGATCTAGACAGCGGTCTTCGTCGGCTGGCGAGGCCCTGTGGTTGTTCATCGCCGGCAACCCGTTCAGAATCCCTGGAATATGAACCCAGCGGACGAGCCGGCTCCGGCGCCTGATCCCGACGCCTCCCCCGAGGTTGCGACCTCCAACCGCTTCCACGCACCCGAACTGCTCAAGCGCGAGTTTGACCAGTACCAGCGTTACCGCGGTGTGTGCGAGGTGATCCTTGATGTGCTCGGTGAAGCCGAGCTTCGCAAGGCGCCAATTCGGTTGCTGGACGTGGGCTCCAACGTCCTGAACTTGTTCCCGGAGTTTCTCCAGGGCGATGTGGCGCAAGTCGTCCGGTGCGACTTCCTCGCGCCGGAAGCTGCGGGCATTGACTTGGATGACGCGAGCTACGTGCAGCTCGAAGCGGGGCAACCGTTGCCGTTCGAAGACGATGCGTTCGACGTGGTTGTCGCGCTCGACGTCTTGGAGCACATGCCGTTGGTTGATCGCGACCGCTTCGTCGCGGACTGCGGGCGCGTTGCGGGCAAGTTGGTCGTGCTCACCGCGCCGCGAGGTAGCGTTGACGCGGACGTCGAGGCCGCCGAAGACCTGGCCAACAACCTCTACCGCCGCTACTTCGGCAAGAACCACGAGTTCCTCCGCGAGCATCGTGCCTTTGGGTTGCCAACCGCCGAAGCGATTCATCAGAGTGCGCGGCGCGCGGGGCTCGATTGTCGCTCAGTGCAGAACAGCTACCTCCCGACCTGGGTCGGCATGATGCTGCTTGGCAACCGGCTGTTCGCGGCATCGGCGCCGAACTCGTTGTTCGAGGAGTTCAACACGTTCTTCAATCGGCGCTACTACCGCGACACGTTTGCCCGGCCGGGGTACCGGCAGATCTATGCCATCGCCGACGAAGCAATCTTGGCGAAGTTGGGCGACGGGTGGGAAGCGAGCCTGTGCCGTGATCGCGCCAGCGAGGTGCGTATGGGTGGGGCTCTCGAGCCCCTGTCCGCGGTTCTGGAGGTGTTCACCGACTTTGTGAACCTCGAAGGCGGCGTCTCGGTTCAACGTCGTGAGTTGCTCATCGCGCGCGAACAAGAGATCGAAACGCTGCGAGCCGGGCTTCGTGCCGAACAGCACGCCACCTCCACAGCGCAGGAGGCAGTCCGCGACGTGCAGCGTGCGCGTGCCGGAGAGCAAGCGTCCGTCCGCAAGCTCGAAGCCAAGGTGCAGGAGCGCGATGCCGCGTTCGACACGCTGCTGCATCATTCAGCTCAGCAAGAGAGCTCGCTCCAGGGCATGCGCGGGTCGATGTCTTGGCGCGCCACACGATGGTTGCGGGGAGCCGTGGACGTGGCGGGGAAGGCGCGTCGCGTTGCCGCGCGGCGGTTGCCCAAACGCAGTCCCGTGGCGCAACGGGTCAGCCGCATCCTCGAGAACAAGACCGCGGGGAGCTATTCGGATTGGGTGCGGCAGAACTCGCCGGATGGGGCCGCTTTGGAAGCGATGCGCCACGCGGTCGCCGACTTCGAGTCCAAGCCGTGCATCTCGTTGCTGGTGCCGGTCTACGATGTCGATGCGGCGTGGCTGCGGCGCTGCATCGCGTCGGTTGAAGGTCAGGTGTATCCGTACTGGGAGCTCTGTCTCGTCGACGACTGCAGCACGAAGCCGCACATCCGCGAGATCTTGGATGAGGCCAGTGCACGCGACCCCCGCATCCGCGTTTGCTACCGAGCGCAGAACGGCGGCATCGTCGCCGCGAGCAACGACGCGCTGCACATGGCCCAGGGCGGGTTCGTCGGATTGCTCGACAACGACGACGAGCTGGCGCCGCACGCGCTGTTCGTCGTGGTTCGCGAACTCGCGAAAGACCCGAACATCGCGTTCGTCTACACGGACGAAGACAAGCTGGACGCCGACGGCAATCGCACGTCGCCGGCCTTCAAGCCTGCGTTCGACCCCGCGTACTTCCGTTCGACGCACTACCCCTGCCACTTCACCGTCTACCATCGCGATGCAGCGCTGGCGGTGGGGGGCTTCAGGCCAGGATTCGACGGCTCACAGGACTTTGACCTAGCGCTGCGGGTGTTCGATCACGTCGGTGCGGACGCAGTCCGCCACGTGCCGGAGATGGTCTACCACTGGCGCATGATTCCGGGTTCGGCCGCCGTGGATCAGATGGCCAAACCGGACGCGCATGACGCTGCGCGCAGAGCCCTTGTCGATCATCTTGAGCGCCGCGGGCAGATCGCGCCCGGGGCAGATCCCAAGAGCCGGGTGGAGCAGTCGGTGTTGCTCGGCCTGTGGCGCGTGCGCCCTTCGCTACCGGATCCACTGCCCCTGGTCAGTTTGGTGATTCCTACGGCGGGTTGGGAGGGCACGGTGCGCGGCGAGCGCGTCGACCTGGTCGTCCACACGGTGCAAAGCGTCGTTGAGAAGAGCAGCTATCCAGAACTCGAAGTTATCGTCGTGCTCAACGGCAGGCTGCGCGAAAGCACCGCGAAGGCGCTTGAAGAGCTCGGTGCCCGGATCCCGTTGCGCATCGTGGAGGTCGATTACCCGTTCAACTTCTCTCGCAAGGTCAACGACGGCGTGGCTGCTGCGGCTGGCGACTACGTGGTGTTGCTCAACGACGACACCGAAGTCATCAGCGAGGACTGGGTTGAGTCCATGCTCGAAGTGGAGCAGCAGGATGAGATCGGAGTCGTTGGTTCGCGGCTTCTGTTCGAAGACGGCCGCATTCAGCACAACGGGATCGTCGTGCTCAGCGGGGTGCCGCACCACGCCTACATCGGCTACCCGGATCACTCCGACGGCACCTACGGGATGCTGCACCAGATCCGCGGCTACACGGCGGTGACCGGCGCGTGCATGCTCGTGGCGAAGTCCACCTGGGACGCGATCGGCGGCTTCGATCCCGAGCTTGCGCTCAACTACAACGACGTCGATTTCTGCCTGCGCGCACGCGCGTTGGGGTATCTCGCGGCGGTGACGCCGTTCGCGCGGCTGTTTCACTTCGAGGGCGTGACCAAGGATCCGCGGGGCCTCGACGTCGAGCTGGCGCGCTTCCACGAGAAGTGGCCTGAGCTCACCGAGTCGACTTGGCGCGACCCGACGTACAGTCCTCACCTGGATCAGGCGCTGCCGTTCTTCGAGCTGCCAGGTGTGCACGCTTCGCCGAATCGGGCACCACTGCCGTTGGTTGGATCACAGGCGGGATCGCACGCGGTGGTGGCCGACTACGCCGTGTGGCGCCAGCATCGCATCCTTGAGCGCGCGCGGAACTGGCCGGCTCGAGTCGAGCCGGGGCTTTTCAGCGTCATCACCGCGGTTTGGGAAACCACGCCCGCGCACCTCCGCGAGCTCGCGCAGAGCGTGTTTCGCCAAACGTGGACTGACTTCGAGTGGATCCTGGCCGACAACGGCACGAAGCAACCCAAGACACTGGCGGTGTTGCGCGATCTGGAGAACGACCCCCGGGTGAAGGTGGTGCGTCTGTCAACCAACGAGGGGATCTGCGCGGGCATGCATCGCGCGTTCCTCGAGACCACCGGACGCTACGTGGTCTGCGTGGATCACGATGATTTGCTGACTCCCGACGCCCTCGCGGTGCTTGGGAGCGCGATTCAGCAGGCGACGGGCGATGGTGGCGAGGGGCCGCCGTTGCTGTACAGCGACGAAGATAAGTGCTTCGACGATGGCACGATTCATTCGCCGTTCTTCAAGCCGGACTGGGATCCGGTGCTGTTCACCAACTGCTGCTACATCGCACATCTGATCGCGTTCGATCGGCGCTTGGCGGACCTGCTCGGCTGCTGGACCGACAAGCAGGCGGATGGATCCCCGGACTACGATGCGTTCCTACGCTTCGTTGCGGCCGGTCACGCGCCGTTGCACGTGCCTGAGTTGCTCTATTCTTGGCGGATGCATCGGGGCTCGACCGCGTCGGGCAAGCGCGGCGTGAAAGAGTGGGCCGTCGAGAACCAACGGCATGCCCTGTCGAGGCTTCTTGGTGCGCACGCCCGTGGTCGCGACTTCGTCATCGAACCCAATCCCCTGGACGACCACCCCGGCAACTGGCGTCTGCGGCGAATCGCCGAGCGCCTGCCAGCCGTCTGTCTTGCTGTGCTGCCCGAGTTCCCCAAGGTCGGGGATCTGCGCGCGGCCGTGGCCGGCATCGCAGCGCACACAGAGCATTCTCGGCTGCAGGTCTGCGTGGGAGCGAGTAGCGACGTGACTTCGCTCGATGGGGTCGTGGAGGTGATCCAGGCGGCTGGAGACTTGCCTCTCGACGTCCTGCGCCGCGCGGCGGAAGCGGCTGCCGCGCTCGGCGGGTTGGTGGCGACTGTCGCGGAAGGGGCGCGGCCCCAGACCAAGGACTGGCTGGTCGAGCTGTCCGGTCTGATCGAATTCCATCCCGAACTGGTGGGGGCCTGCGGAACGCTCGTGGACAGCGCCTCCAGGGTCGTGGCCGACGGGGGAGTGTTTGGCTTTGGCCGCGCGCTCTACGGCAGTCCTCAAGCGGGGCGGCAAGCAGATGAAGGCGGTTACTACTCCCTGGGCACCCGGCAGCGGCGCACTTCGGTGGCACCCTTGGGCTGCGCTCTCTACGAGCCAGAGTTCGTTCTCGAGGCCATCGCTGCAGCATCACTGCTCGACACTTCCTCGGGCGATCAGCCGGCGGATTTGGCCAGTTTGGGGGCTTGGTTGGCGGTCCATGCGGCCACCAGCGGACGCTTCTTGGCGGTCAGCCCGCACGCCCGCTGCGTGGTTCGGGGCCCTGGTGCCGCGGGATCGCGCGGGCCAACGCGGCCAAGCAACGCGTTGGATCGCGGGGCTTGGACGAAGCTTGAGCGCTCGGGGTTCGCCGACGCCTGTCATCCGGAGTCCTTCGGTCTGTCCCGCGCCACGGCTGCCCGTCAAGTGTGGCCGCAGACCCGGCGGGCCGAGCTGGTGGAGCTCGGGGCGCGCTTTGCTGTGGGGAGCGACGGAGGCTGCGCCAACCTCAAGCAGCTGCCGAAGACTCCTGCCGAACCGACGCATGGCGTCGAATCGGGCCTTCAAGAGCCATCCGTGGCCTTGCCAAGGCCGCGGGATCATGGGGCTCCCGAGGGCGCGCCACCGGCTCCTGGCGTTGACGAAGGGGGCTCACCGTCGACCGCGCAGTCTGGGTTGGCGGGTGCCCCGCGGTCTTCCGCATCCAAGGGTGTGTGATGCACGGCAGGTCGGTTCGCAAGAGACCTGACTTCGGCCGGCTCTAGGAGCCTCGTCCACTGCTCGTAAGTCCCGTTCTGTAACTGTCTTGCGACCTACCTCAGGGAGTTCGCAA
>CBESZZ010000133.1:0-8433 GCA_965534055.1 uncultured bacterium
CACCCTGCGCGTGCGCGTGGTCAACCGCGCGGGCGAGAAGCTGACGCTGCAGACGATTCAAGGTGACGGGATTCTGTCCTACCAAACGCGCTTGCTTCCCGCCGGTGAATCGGTGGTGGAGTTCCCGCTCGAGGCACTGCACGCGCCAAACTTCGCGCTAGCGCTCGCGATGATCGACGAGAGCAAGCTGCAAACGGCGGAGACTCCGTTCGATGTGACGCGAGGACTCAACCTCGAAGTGACGCTGCCGGCGACGGCCCGTCCGGGTGCTGAAGTCGAAGTCGGGCTGAAGACCGTGGGGCCAGATGGTCAACCGGTCGCCGCAGAGGTTGCGGTTGCGCTGGTCGACGAAGCGCTCTTGGCGCTCTACCCGAGCCGGGTTCCGGCGATGAACAGCGTCTTCTGGAGTGCGCGTCGAGAGACTGCGTTCCGCACCGTGTCGAGCTGCACCTGGTCGTACACGGGGACGACCTCCAAAATCAGCGAGGCGGTCATCGCGGAGGTTCTACGCAACGAGATGGCGAAGGAGCTCGCGGCGGCGATCGATCTAGCGCAAAGCCCCGAGGCGACGTCTGCCTTCCGGGCTCGTGTGGGAATGGTGCGGGAATCCATGGATGAAATTGAAGAGTCTGAAACTGCGTTCGACAGCATCTCGTGGAACAGCGCGGTGGGAATTGGTGGCGGTGCTGGTGGCAAGTTCGGCGGCCGACAGGGTGGCCGGTTGGCGGCGCCTGGCGCTGATCCGGTACTCAGAGTTAGTCCGTTTCTGCCGAGTTCGCGAGATCAGGTTCGGTTTGGCTTTCTCGGCACCGAGGTGCGCGCGTTCAACGACCAGCACGATGGAGGTGTTCGCAACACGTTCTTGACCATGGCGACCAATGAGCCTCGCGAAGAGTTCTCGGCAACCGGCGGCTGGCTCTCGGCTGTGGTGACCGGTGCTGACGGAACCGGCAAGGCGACGATCAAGCTTCCCGACGACACCACGGGATGGAAGCTCACGGCGCGCGGGGTCACGACCACCACCACGGTGGGTGAAGCCGAAGCCAGCATGAAGACCGTGCTGCCGCTGCAGGCTGAGCTCGATTTGCCGCGCATCCTGGTGGAGGGCGACACGGTTCGCGTCGAAGGTCACGTGATCAACACGTCTGCAGCCGATGCGGTGGCGGACTTTTCCGTCGTGGTTCGCGCGAAGGGCGAAAACACGGCGGCGTTCGAAGAGCGCAAGACCAGCGAGAGCGTTAACCTCAAGGCCGGCAGCGAGTCGACAGTCACGATGGAGTTACCCTCGATGCCCGTGGGCAACTACGAGCTGCGCATGTCCGTTGCCAATGGCGGCGGCGACCAGGACGAGCTCGTGCGACCGCTCGCAGTGGTGCCGTTTGGCTCCGAGCGTCGCGCTTCGGCAGCGGGGATGACCGGAGAGTCGGACGGTGCAGCGCTCGCGCTGCCACCGCTGCAGGATGCGCAGTATCAGGCACGTTCCATGGTCATCACCGTCGGACCCGATCCGGCGTCAGACCTGATGGCTTCCGCACTTGGTTTTGGTTTCCGACCGATGCGTTGTGGCGTCATCGATCGAACCAACATGGCGATCTCCAGCCGGATTCTCGCGGTTGCAGCCGTGCTCGAGTCCATGGATGCGACCGGCGGATCCAACGCCATGCAGCGCGGCCGTCTGGACAGCGCGCTCAATGGCGGCGTCCTGCGGTTGATCGGTGTGCAGCGACCCGATGGCAGCTTTGGTTGGATCGGAACCGACCGCCATGACTCGCAAACCACGGCCCAAGCCCTTCGCGCTCTTGCGGTGGCCAGCCGGCTCGGTGTCGGAGTTGCCCAAGAGCCTGCGAACAAGGCCGCTGAATGGTGTCTACAAACGCTGCGATCTGCGGAGCCGGCGTCACGCGCGGATCTTCTTCACGGCTTGGCGACCCTAGGGCGCGCACCGTTCGAAACCGCCAACACGCTGCAGCGCGGCTTGGCCAATCTGACCTTGGAGTCACGGGCGCGTCTCGCGCTGGCGTGGCTGTCCATGAAGCGGCCGGAGCTTGCGACGGAGATTGTCGCGGGCTTCGCCACGGAACTCGCCGTGTTGCAACCAGCGCGCCCAGGCATGCTGGAAGGGCCGTTGCCCCGCGTCAGCAACCCGCAGCTTCCCACCGGTGGCGCAACTAGGGTGGTCGAGCTTGGACTGGCGGCTCAGGCGGTACTTCGCACCGAACGCACCGCCCCGTTGGGCAAGACCTTGACCGATTGGTTGAGCAGCGCGCGGGTGGGAGCCTCTTGGGGCACGCCATCGGCGACGTCCGCGGCGCTGGGTGCACTGGCGCTGCAGCGTCAGGTTCGCGGAGGATCAGTGCGACCCGCCAAGGTGGTCGTGACGGTCAATGGCAAAGAAGTTCAAACCTTCGAAGCCAAGGACGCGGGGACGACTCAGATGGTCGCGGTGCCGCAATCTGCGCTCGAAGGCCAGACCAAGCATCGCGTGGAGGTTCGCGCGGATGGCGCTGGTGCTGCCGTCTACTGGACTGCGGTGCTGTCAGGTTTCGCGCCGGGGTTTGACACGAAAACCCGCAACTACGGCCTGATTCGGGTGGATCGAGAGTATCTGCAAGATCACCTCCGTTTTGCCGATCGCGACGTGCAAACGGGATTCTCGGTTGTCACGGGCAGCAACATCAAGACTTGGAAGCACCTTGCCACGCAGGTGCAGATTGGAGAGATCGTGCGCGTGCACACGCGGTTTTATGCGCGTAATTCGCAGGTGCTCATGGCGGTCTCGCCGTTCGTGCTCGAAGAGCCAATTCCGGCTGGATGCGCGGTGGCCAGAGACTCGATCGTCGGCAACTTCGAGCGTGTTGAAGTGCAGCCGGACCGGTTGGTGTTCTGGTATCGGCGGGGCATCACCTCGGCGAACGTTCAGTATGAGTTGCAGGCGCAACACGCCGGAGCGTTCCGCGCGCTAGCGACCGAAGTGTACGCGTCGGTGCGACCGTCGATGCAGGCGTTCTCGGAGCCGACGTCGTTGACGATCCATCCGAAGGGCGCTGGTGCTCGCGACGAGCGACGGCTGACGCCGGATGAGCTGTACTACCTGGGCAAGGGCGCGTTCGAAGCGGGCTTCAACAATGATGAAGTCGTGGATCGTGCCATGGTGGATGCCGCGTGGGGGCACTTCACCAAGTTGATTGCAGAGTGGCACACCAACTCCACGCGCATTCGCGAAGGTCATTACAAGGAGCTCGCGAAGATGATGTTGTATCTCAGCATCGAACGCGGCGATTCTGCACGGACGGTGCGCTTCTTCGAGGAGCTGAAGGACCTCTGGCCCGAGCTGGTCATCCCGTTCCACCAGATCGTCTCGGTGGGGCGTGCCTACGTGGACCTGGGCGAGTTCGAAGCTGCATTGCTGGTGTTCCGTGCTACGGCCGAAGCATCGTTCTTGGAAGAAGCAGCGGTCTCGACCACCCTGCAGGGACTCGGCGAGTTGCGGGCTTCGGTCAGCTTCTTGAGCGACCTCTTGCTCGACTACCCGGAGCTCAACGTGATTCGCGAGAGTCGCTACGGCATCGGGCAGAAGCTCGCGTCACGCGCCGCAGCGATGCAACTTGGCACGCGTGTTGACGAACGCATTGGCAGCAAAGTGATGCTTTGGACGGCTGCGTTGGAGAACCTGCGCGAGTTCTTGGTGCTCTATCCCGAGGATCCGTCCGCCGACGAGGTGAGCTTCGCGTTGGCGACGACCTATCTGGAAGGCAAAGACGTCAAGGATGCGTTGGCCACCGCGGACGCTGCTCTGAAGCGCTATACGAACAGCGCGTTCGAAGACGATCTGCTCTACACCAAAGGGTGGGCACTCTTCGAGTCTGGTAAGGCGGACGAAGCTTTTGAGGTGTTGAAGCAGGTCGCGACCGGAACCTTCACGCAACCCAACGGCAGTCGTGGACCCAGTGATTCAGCGAAATACGCGGTGTATCTGCAGGCGCAGATTCACCACTCGCTTGGCCGGATTGAAGAGGCGCTCGCCACCTACGATGAGGTGGAAGATCGCTTCATCGACGCTGAAGAGGCCGCGGACTACTTCCGTCGCAAGAGCCTTGGTTTGCCCGAGGCGACGACGGTCGCGCTAGATGCGCAGCCGAAGATCGAACTGACCTATCGCAACGTGCCGTCGGTCGAGCTTCAGGTGTATCGCGTGGACCTCATGCGGCTCTACCTGCTCGAGAAGTCGCTCAACGACTTCCAGGGTATCCAGCTCTACGGCATTCGCCCGTTCCTAGAGCGGACGGTCGAGCTGGGTGATGGCCGCGACTACCGCTCGAAGACAAAGGAGATCACGTTCGATCTCGAGAAGCCGGGTGCATACCTGGTGGTCGTCCGCGGTGGTGACGAACTTGCCAGTGGCATGCTGCTGCGTTCGGACCTGACGGTCGAGGTTCAAGAAGAGCTGACGGCCGGTCGTGCGCGCGTCAACGTGAAGTCGGGTGCCGGCTTCGTCGGTGACGCCCATGTCAAAGTCATCGGTAGTGGCGACGAAGTGTTCCGCAGCGGTGACACGGATCTGCGTGGCGTGCACGTTGCGGAAGGACTCGTGGGTATGGCGACTGTGATCGTCAAGAAGGGCGACGACTACGCGTTCTACCGCGGCAAGGGCATTCACCAGCCGAGCAACTACCGGCCGCCCGCTCCGGTGCAGTTCGAGGCCGGCCCAGGCAAGGACTACAAGGCCGACGTCCGGTTTGACGCCCTGGAGCAGAACTTCAGTCTCAACCGATACAACCGCGACAACCAAGTCGAGTGGCTGGACAAGAAAGTGCAGCGCAAAGGCGCGCCACAGCGCGGCGTGCAGGTGCAAAGCGCGAAGTAGTCCGAACACCTGAGGGACGGAGTTTCCTCCGTTCCTCGGTATGTGACCGAACTATGCGCGGCCCGCGGCCTGCGCGCAGATCTCCGGCAGTTCGCGGGGCGCGAGTGCGGCGAGCCTCTGGCGGACCGCAGTTTCGCGCTTTTCTCGCCAACGGCATCAGCGATGATCGCTCTATGAGCGACGCGATCCAAATCCGCCCGTACCAGCTGGGCGATGAGGTCGGCATCTTGGCCGGGCACAACAAGGTCTTCCCGACCGATGACGGTGAAATCAAGGCCCGGTCCATGGCGCACTGGCGCTGGAAGTTCTTGGACAACCCGGTGGACCGCGTGCACGTCATGGTCGCCGAGCACGAAGCGGATGGCATTGTTGGCACGTACGTGATCTTGCCCATGCGAGTCCTTGCTGAAGGCGAAGAGGTGCTCGGCGGTCAGGGCATGGACAACTACGTCTTCCCCGAGCATCGGCG
This sequence comes from uncultured bacterium, assembly GCA_965534055.1. Classification (GTDB taxonomy): domain Bacteria; phylum Planctomycetota; class UBA1135; order UBA1135; family UBA2386; genus CBESZZ01. The sequence continues at coordinate 5,334 of CBESZZ010000133.1, forward strand.
CAAGGGACCGCGTCCTGGGCTCTTCGTCAACATCGGCCTCGAGCACTACCGACAGTTCGGCGGGAAGAACGAAGGGCAGTGCCGGTTCCACTACGGCTGGCCGATTCCGAACTGGCGCATTGGCCAGAAGTACCTCCGCTACGAGAACTGTCGAAACTTCGACTTCTTGTTCATGGATCCCAGGAAGGGCGCATCGCACACCGTTCCGGCTGGATTGACGGTAACTGCCGTGGACCGATTCGGTCCCGACGTGGATGCGTTGTTCGCTAAGCTCGCCGTCGACATGGGGCTCGTCATTGTGCGCGACTCGATCTATCTCAACTGGCGCTACACAGATCACCCGGACCACGACTACACGCTGCTCGAGTGTCGCGATGCAGGTGCGGGAAGCGCGCTGCGTGGAATCGCTGTGGCAAGGAAGTCGGACTTCCTGTTCCCCGGCACGATGGTGCTTTGCGATTGGCTGGCTGCCGCAGACGACGGCGATACGACGGTGGCACTTATGGGCGAGGTGGAGCGGCGAGCGATTGCGGACGGAGCCCCGGTTGTCGCTGCGCACTTCAACAACCTGGACCCTCGTTTCCTGGCGTTCCAGGACCTCGGCTATCAGGTTTTCGGGACGGTCTATTTCACCGTGGTGATTCCGTTCGATTGGTCGACGCGGTTTTACCGAGAGCAGTGGTACGTCACCGCGGGCGACTCGGATCTGATGTGACGTGCACGGCACGTAGTGCAAGTCTGTGAAGAACGCGGACGAAGAACGTGTCGGAATGGATGCGTGAACATCGCGACCCCCAAGCGAACGCAATCGAGGGCAGACACAGCATCGAAGACTTCAAGTTGATCGCACCCAACGAAGTAGGGGATGGCAATCCCGATGCGCCGTGAACTACTTCTCCGGAGTAAGAGCGACTCCGTAGGCATCGCCCAACTCGCGATTGAGAAGGGGTTCGACGGTCACTGTGACAGCGTGAAGCACGGAGTCCTGGCCACGAATCGAGACGCGAACGCCCGTTTCGGTTGCTTCGGCCGGAATGCTTTTGGCGCTAAGAGCTTTTGCGATGGTACTGCGGCCAATGGACTCTCCTTCTGCGATCAGAATTGCGGCAGATGTGTGAACCGCTTTGCCATTGGAGTCAACGCCGTCAACCTCAACCAGCATGAGGCTGCCAACCCCCTTGGCGGGCAGGTCGAGGATCGCACCGGACAGAGACGGTTCACCCTTCTTCCTGGCGACGCTCGTCGTCACAGCTAGGCGTGGCCAAGACCCTTTCTCAGAGCGCACCGTTGCTTGCAAGAGAGCGTCGTGACACGCGATGCGATCAGGGCCGCCGTCCACCTCGACGACGTGCACGGCTTTGCCGACCTCGCTGTTGAGCGCGTCCGCCAATTCATCGGCAAGATGCGCCGCGATGGAGTCTTCGTGCATACCCGGGCTCAGTGGAGCGCTCACGCGCAACACATCTTTGCCCTCCCGATGGACCTCAAGGTCTACCCAGCAAGATGAGCGCAGTTCAGTGCCGAGCACATCAAACGTCAGCATCGATCGCGCTTCGGGTACTGTCCAATGGATGGCTGGGACGGAGAGAAGTGCGATTGCGAAGGTCGGCAAGACCGCTCGGTTCGAGGGGAATCTCATGACTATCGATCGTAGCCCAAGATCCGACAGACGTTCAGGACATGAGGGGAGGAGTCGAGCAAGAGCACAGCGGTGAACTGATCGCTTCACCTTTCCAGCCGTTGTTGAGCGGGCCAGGGCGTCTGGATTGGTAGGGGTCGATCGCCACCGCGTCGATGGCGCGAAGTCGCAGGTGGTTTAGCCGCCGGACTGAATGCCCCAGTCCACATGGTGCAGCGTGTCGCCTGCATCGTCGATTCGCGCGAATCCGTGCGCACCAAACGCGTCGCGCTGCGCCTGCGTCAAGTTCTGCGGGAGACGCTTGGTCCGCATGCTGTCCATCCAGGCCAGGCTGCTTGAGAAGGCTAAGCAGGGCACTCCACGGGATGTGGCCAGTGCAATGACGCGGCGCAGGCTGTTGGCGGAGCGCACCGCGATCGCTCCGAAATCCTGATCGAGCAGCAAGTGGGGGAGCTCTGGATTGCGGCGGAATGCGCGGGCGACGTCGTCGAGGAATCCTGCGCGGATGATGCAGCCTGCGCGCCAGAGCAGAGCGACGCTTTCCAAGCGTACGGACCAATCGTTCACGCGACTGGCCGTGTCCAGCAGGTGAAACCCTTGGGCATAACTGCAGAGCTTCGCTGCATAGAGCGCGTCGTGAAGGTCGCGGAGTTCGTTGGCGTCGGGCGAGACGGTCTCCTCTTGCACCGGATCACCGAGGCGCTGTCCGCCGCGTTGCCTCGCTGTCCGCGCGGCGGACAGCGCCCGAGCCTGAACTGCTGCAAGAATGGTTGGGGCGGCAACGCCTAGTTCTAATGCCGCTTCGGCCGTCCATCGTCCCGTGCCCTTCTGGCCTGCAACGTCAACGATGACATCGACGAGTGGCCGGTCGGTGTGGTCATCCACGCGACGCAGCACCTGGGCGGTGATCTGCACCAGGTAGGACTCCAGCGGGCCTGCGTTCCAGTTCTCGAAGACGGCCGCCGACTCGCTAGGCGTGTGACCGTAGATGCGGGTCAGCACGTCATAGGCCTCGGCGAGCAGCTGCATGTCGCCGTATTCAATGCCGTTGTGGACCATCTTGGTGAAGTGCCCAGCACCTCCCGGTCCGATGTAGTCAACACACGGGGTGCCATCGACTGCTTTGGCGGCGAGTGCGGATAGCAGGCCGCGGCAATCTTCAAATGCCGACTCCACGCCACCGGGCATGAGGCTCGCCCCGTGACGCGCACCTTCCTCGCCGCCGGAGATACCCATCCCTAGGAAGCGAATCCCCTGGTCCTTGAGCTCACGCTCTCGACGTGCGGTTTCTTTCGGATGCGAGTTCCCGCCGTCGATGATGAGTGCGCCCTGCTGGAGATGCGGCACCCAAGCCTCAATCGTCTTGTCGGTGACCTCGCCTGCCTTGACCGATAGCAGCAACACCTGTGGGGTGGCGAGGGCTTTGGTCAGTGTCTCCGCCTCGGTGAACCCGACGAGATG
>CBESZZ010000134.1:0-8380 GCA_965534055.1 uncultured bacterium
GTACCTCTACCGGTTCGTGTGTGATCCGGTGCGTCCGGTTCTGGGGGTGGACACCAGCACCTGGGTTCACCAGCCTCTGCAAGTCGACGCGATGCGTGAAGCAGCAGCATGCCTGGTGGGGCGGCATGATTTTGCCGCGTTCGCGACCAACCCTGGCTACGAGCGGGCAGGTGGAACCGTGCGGACGATCCGTCACGTGGCAATCCGGGCAAGACGCCACACCGTCGTGTTTGTCGTCCAGGGCGACGGTTTTCTCTACAACCAGGTGCGCACGATCGCGGGCAGCCTGCGTGCGGTGGGAATCGGAAAGTACCCACCAGGCTGGTTGGCGGAGGTCTTGGAGGGCCGAGATCGCCGTGCCGCGGGGCCGACCGCGTCCGCGAACGGACTCATTCTGGTGCGCGTCCTGTATCCTCGGCACGATGTGTTGGTCCGAAGCCGGGACGTCCCGAGCTGAGGGCCGAAGCCAAGCCTATGGATGCGACGACATGTGGTTGGCGGATGATTGTCTGGGCGTGTGTCCCGGAAGTTCAAACACCCGCCATGCCTCGGTCGAAGTCTTCTGGCTGAGCGCGAAGTCTTCATTCACGATCCCACCCAAGAGATTCCATGACTGAACGCGAGATTCCTGTCGAGTTCACCGGCCGCCACGAAAAGCTTTCCGAGCGCATGCGTGAGCACGCCGTCGACAAGCTGAGCCGCCTTGCGCGGTACAACGACCGGATCGCCCGCATCGAGATTGTGGCGGACCACGCCCACGATGCGCCCGATGTGGAGATCTTGGTGCACTTCGATTCCGGCGCTCCCATGGTCTCTAAGGTCCACGCCGACAAGTTCAGCGACGCCATCGACGCGCTCACGGAGAAGATGGAGAAGCAGCTGAAGAAGGACAACGAGAAGCGCAAGGACCACCGCGCGGAGCCTTTGAAGCACTTGGCGACCAAGACGCCGCGACCGGAAGGTGATGCGGCCGAGCCCTTCGATGAAGCGGTTCGACGCGATCTGTAGGTGGATCATGTAGGGTTCCGGGCTCTGCGCCTGACCCTGCACCCTCGAGGTGCCTGACCGATGAGCCCGTTGCGGGTTCCCTCCAGCCCGTGCCGCCCCCCCCCCGGACGCCCATGATCGAAACCCTCATTCGCGAAGCGATCATTCTCGACGACATCGAAGTCGAGACCAAGATCGACGCGATCGATGTCATTTTGGACGCCGGCATTGCGGCCGATCTGTTCACCAAGCCTCAGCGCGCCGAGATGCGCAAGAAGCTGCTGGCACGCGAAGAGTTAGGGAGCACTGGAATCGGCGGTGGAGTGGCGATTCCGCACGTGAAGAGCGACAAGCTGGACGCGCCGTTCCTAATGCTCGGCCGGTCGAAGAACGGGCTCGAGTATCAGGCCATCGATGGCCAGGCTGTGCACACGGTGTTCCTGCTTGGCTCTCCCGAGGATCGCGCGGACGATCACCTGGCCATGCTGCGGTGGATCTCTTCGCTGGCGCGGCACGACGACTTTCAGCGGTTCTTTGTCTCCGCGGCTGGAGAGAGTGAGATTCGCGAACTCTTGACTGAGATGAGCCCCAAGTGAAGGGCGCGCGACGATGAGTCACGATGTGGACCTGCCTGTCTGCACCGCGCGACTGACCTTGACGAACCGTTCAGGGATGCACGCGCGGCCTGCGCATCTTTTCGTGCAAACCGCCAACGCCTACGCCAGCGATTTGCGCGTGGGGCGGTGTGACAACGAAGACCGGGTGGACGGCAAATCCATCATGGGCGTCATGATGCTTGCCGCGGAGCACGGAACCGAGCTGGAACTCGTGTCGACCGGGCCCGATTGCGAGCCGCAGATTCGCGCACTGCGCGAACTGCTCGAAGCAAAATTCGGCGAAGAATAGCCGCTGCCGCGACTCGGTGTCGGTGAACGCGACGCCGTGGAGGGCCTGTCGGACTCTGCAACGCCGAGGAGATCTCTGCTTTTTTGGCTCTGGGTCAACCTTGTGCATGGCATCGGTCGATGAGGAGGACGATGCCGCCTCCGGGGTGGCACACGCGCTACACCGTTTTGACGGGGATGAGCATGCTGAAGCAGCGAAAGAGCATCATCGGATTGGATATTGGCTCGAGCAGCATCAAGGCTGTCGAGATCACTCAAGACAAGTTCGACTACATCATCACGGCTTTTGGCCAGGTCGACATCCCGAGTGAATCGGCGCGCTTCGACGCGGTCAACGACCTGATCAAGACAGGAGGCTTCCGCACTAAGCGGGTGGCTTCTGCCGTGAGCGGGAAGTCAGTGATCTTCCGATTCATCAACTTGCCACACATGTCAGAAGACAACCTCGCGAATGCCGTGCGGTTTGAAGCTGACAAGTACATTCCGTTCGACATCGACGAAGTCGAAATCGATGCGGAGCGACTGTCCGGGGCGCAAGACAAGAGCGCAGATGTGTCCGAAGAGGAGATGAAGGTGCTCTTGGTTGCTGCCAAGAAGACCCTCCTGGAGGACCAAGCCCAGATGCTCATGGATCTTGGCCTGCAGCCGAGCAGCATCGGTATCGACAGCTTCGCGATCGGCAACGCCTACGAGCTCAACGACCTGGTAAGCCCCGGCTTGCAGGAAGGTGAGCACACGGTTGCGCTGATCGACATCGGAGCGTCGAAGTCGTCCATCAACATCCTGCGGAACAACGTGACCTACTTCGCGCGTGAAGTACCGATGGGCGGGCAAGACCTGACCAACGCCATCACGCGTCGTTTTGGTCTCGAAGATCGCGATGCGGAAGCGCTCAAGCGCGATCCGCAGGAGCAGATTGCCGAAGTCCAAGACGCCGTCGCTCATGTGCTCGACGACCTGGGCAACGAGATCAACCTGTCCTTCGACTTCTTCGAGAACCAGTTCGATGGTGAAGTTCAGGACGTCTACCTCAGTGGTGGTTCGGTGCTGTTGCCGTTCCTCGAAGAAGGCTTGGAGAAGATCTTCGAGAAGCGCACCCGCGTCTGGAACCCTATCGAAGGGCTGAAAGTTCGGTCGGACAACGTCGACATCGACGCGCTGAACCGTTTTGCACCGCAACTCGCCGTGGCCGTTGGCCTCGCCGCAACAGTCTGACACGGAGACCTAAGTCATGATTCGCATCAACCTGTTGCCTCAGGAATACCGCCGCAGCGAGCGCACCTCGCCGAAGATTTTTGCGGCGATCCTGTTTGGCATCGTGCTCGTTTGCACGGCATTCGGCTGGTTCGGCATGGTCTTCTTCGGAGACCTGGCCGAGCTCGAAGCTCAAAACGAAGTTCTGACCGAGCAGCTTGCACAGAAGAGCAAGCAAGCGGGTTACCACGACACCCTCCAGGGGCAGCGTGTGGACTTTGTGCAGCGCGTGCAGACCATTCAAGACATCGGCAAGTCGCGCCGACTGTGGACTCGTTTCGTCGACCAGGTCTTGGACGTGGTCAACAACAACGGGGACACCGAGCGTCACTTGGCTTGGTTCGACGGCATGAATGTCATCGAGCAAGGCACGCAGAAAGACGTCGGCCCGCGGGTCAACCTGGATGGCGGTGCCGTGCAGGGTGACTCGATGGCCAAGGTCGCGAACCTTCACGAAGACTTTGAGAGGGCGCCCTTCGCCATCGACATGTCCGCGAAGAGCGACCCCCAAGGCAAGATCAACATCGATAAGAAGAAGACTCCCCAAGAGTCCTTCCAGTTTCCGATGCAGCTCGAGTTCAAGCCGCCTAGTGCGTGGTTGAAGAACAACACCCCCACGGCTCCCGGCCGCTGATCCAAGGAAGGCACGCACGTCATGGCAAAGCTCAACGACAAGCAGAAAGTCCTGGCCATCATCGGCGGGACCCTCCTCCTAGCTGGCATTGCTGCCGGCGGGATCTGGTGGGCCCAGGGACTGGTGGACGAGCAGCAAGAGGAGATCACGGGCAAGAAGTCCCAGATCGCCGCTGCGCAAAACAAGATCGACAAGATCCCCGTCGTCGAACGGGAAGTCATCATCCTGCGGGAGAACCTTGACGAGTACGTCAAGATCCTCCCCAACGCTCGCGACCTGAACGCGTTCGTGAAGGAGATGACGAAGTTCGAACGTCAGTCCGGCTTGCAGGCCACGGAGTTCACTCCGGGTCGCCTGAGTCAAAGCAAGGACGCGACGAAGTTCTCGAAGGTGAAGTACTCCTACAAGGGCACCGCGACCCTGTGGCAGCTGCTGCGCTTCATGAACTTCATCGAGAACTACGAGCGCTTCGTCAAGGTGACCGGCCTCTCGGTCACCAGCAAGAAGAGCGGCGGCAACGCCGCCTCGGTGCAGCAGAACGCGGGTGCTCCGCAGGAAGCTGTGCACGACTTCGCGCTGGATGTCGAGACCTACGTCTACAACGCTTCCAACAGCGGCAAAGACGTGGTGATCCCGAACTACAGCAACAAGCGCGACGCGCTGCGTGAAGAGATCTTCAAGCGCCTGCAGGCGATCAAGATCGAGCGCTACGAGTTCAAGGGCCCACTGGGTCGCCGCGACGTGTTCGTGGATCCGCGCCAGGTCTACGGTGCGAACCCGAACGGTGCAATTCCGGTTGCGCAGCAGCGCGAGTTGATCGAGAAGTTCGGCGGCGAAGTGGCGCGCCTGGAAGAGCTCTTCCAGCGTTCACAGTCCGACGACGTCACGGTGTTCGAGCAGTACAGCTTGCGAAGAGCTGTGCGCGAAGGCATCGACGACATGGCCGTGAAGGTGCAGGAAGTATCTGAGCAAGGCATGATCGCGTGGTTGCCTTTGCGCACCGTGTGGTCGAGCCAAGTGACGCAACGCCTGGACAACCTGAAGATCAGCTACGAGCGGCTCGCCGAAGGCAAAGGCCCCGAAGATCAGTGGCTCAACGAGGAGCAGTTCGAAACGCTGATCCAGACCATGGGCAACGATTTGATCGCCGGCAACTTGTCGGAAGCGAAGATTCGCTTCGAAAACGTCCGCGAGAAGGTGGAAGTGCCTAGCGGCAACCCGCGCTACGACCTGGCCATCCGCGCCAAGAGCCTCTACTTCCGTGCGATCACCGCACTGGAGTTCAGCAACTTGGATCTGACGATTCAGGGTGTGCTGGTCAATGAGGACGAGCAGAAGTCCGGAGTGCTCATCAACGGTGAGGTGTTCGAGGAGGGTGACTACATCGAAGACAACCTCTTCGTGAAGATCGTCGAGCCAGAGCGCATTCACTTCGTCTTCAAGGGCTTCACGCTCATCAAGACTCGCTAGCGCCAGCGACGAGCAACGAGAACGCGCCAAGCGGCCGGCAGGGACGAATGTCCTTGCCGGCCGCTTGGCGTTTGGCACAGGCGCACGGGGCAGTGTTCAGGCGGGCCTTGCGCGACGACATGGCTGCCGGCCCGCGGCGCACTGTCCGCTCCCCCAGCGCTCATCTCTCCCCGCGCATCCTGCCCTAGGGCAACGACGGGAATCACAACAGCACTGCCGCAAGATCCAACACTCCCTTGCTATGGACGGAATCTCCGCGGAAGGGTCAAGCCCGGCGGCGGCTGTGGCCGATGAGCAGTGTGAAGTCACCGGCGTCCGTGAGCCCCTCTGTTCGTGCTCCGCGACGTGGCAACCAAGTCCCCAAATGGGGAAGGAAGATCGATGCAGGCAAGATATTTGAAACTGGCGCGCTTGAGCGGTTTCGTCCGGGCCGCGTGCGTAACTGCCGTCATGGGCAGCCTCGTCGGGGTTGCTTCGGCACAAGAGCCAGAAGCCCCAGACGGCGTTCAAGGGCTCGCTGAAGGCGATAGCTCTACGCTTCTCACCCTCAAACTGAAGGACCGCGATCTGCGCGATGTCGTTGCGAGTATCCGTCGGAAGACGGGCTCCAACATCATCATGGATCCGGGGATCGACGAGACGGTCACAATCGAACTCAAAGATCTGCCGTGGCGGAAGGCACTGGCGCTCGTGGTCGAGCAAGCCGGCTGCGTCGTCACTTCAGTGGGCTCCGGCGTGCTGAAGATCGAGAAGCCGCCCCGCGTTCACTTCGCGTTCGAAGACACCGACATCCAAAAGGTGATCGACACGATCGCCAAGATCTCGGGTGCGAACATCGTCGTGGCGCCCGAAGTGCAGGGCAACATCACGCTGCGTCTGAAGAACATCCCCTGGCGGGATGCGCTGAACGCCGCTGTGAAGACGCTTGGCTTTGTCGTGGTCGAAGAGGACTACGGCATCCTTCGCGTGGTCCCGGCCAGCAACATTGAACAAGACCTGATCACGCGGACCTTCCAGCTCCGCTACGTCCGTCCGCAGTCGGCCTACGTGCCGTTCCTGAAGTCGGAGTACGTAACCAGCCCGACCCCGAACCAAGGTGGTGCGTCGGCCGATGGCCGCCCGCCGTTCCGTCTGTTGGAAGCACTGCAGGCGACCGTCTCCGATGTCGGCACGATGCAATACCTCGACGAAGCGAACGCGCTCATCGTCAAGGACACGCGTCCGATCGTGGACCAGATTACGGAGATCATCGAGCAGGTCGACATTGAGCCCGCCCAGGTCTTCCTGGACGTGCGCTTCGTCACCACCTCCAACCGCGATGTCCTCGACATCGGTGTGTCGCCTGGTGGCAACGGCTGGTCCGCCAGTCTGAGCCTCGGCCAGATTCCGACGCGCCTGCCGTTCGACCTCGGTGCTGGCGGCTTCGATGACAGCATCATCGCCAGCGACCAAGGTGTCGGCCCGTTCGCGGACCCCTCACTCAACGCTGGTGGCGTGAACATCCCGGACGTCGTGTTCGGTGCGCTCAACTTCCAGGAAGTCAGCGCGACGTTGCGCTTGCTGAAGCGGGATGAGAGCTCGGAGATCCTGCAGGCCCCGAAGATTGTCGCGCTGGACAACCAGACGGCCACGATCTTCGTCGGTGAAGCGGTTCGCTATGCCCAAGGTCGGGTTGAGCAGGGTCAGGCCGGTGGCCTGCTGCTCGCTCTGGAAGAGGGTGACGACTCGCCGGTCAACGTGGGCTTCCAGCTCCTGACCATTCCGCACATCATTCCGGGCACCGACAAGGTGATCCTCGAGGTGATCCCGCAGCGCACGTCGCTTTCGGGAACCGGCGCGAGCGCGTTGGCCCCTGCGGGCTTCGACGTGTTCACGGTGGGCACCGGCACGAGTGCTGGCCAGGGTTCGATTGCGCTGCCTCGCGTCGCTTCGAGCACCATCGCCACCAAGGTCCTGCTCCAGTCAGGTCAGACCGCGGTGCTCGGTGGACTCGTCAGCCGCACGCAGGTCGAGACCGAGATCAAGATCCCGCTGCTCGGCGACATCCCAGTCCTGGGTTGGTTGTTCAAGAACAAGGTCACCGACGACAGCCAGTCGACGCTCGTGGTATTCATCACCCCGAACATCATCCGCAGCTCGGAAGACACCCGCGACCGGGTGTTGGACACGATCAAGCGCAAGTTTGACTTCCGGAAGGAAATCATGGCCCAGCGCGACGAGATCTTCGGCACCAAGTAATTCGAGCGGCCTTGCCGCCTGAATCTCGCCGACGACGAGCCCGCCTGGAGTTTGACTCCTGGCGGGCTCGTGTCGTTGACCCTGTCTCCCTGCAGAGCCCCTCGCTGCCTTCGCTTGGATGCGGTGGGGCGGACCTGGGCGGTAGGGTGCTCGACCGGCAGTCGAGCTTGGCTCGCGGGTCGAATCAGTCGGGTTCGCCGCTCTGGTCAGGTAGACCGAAATTCCCTGAATCGCCGCAGACCTTGGTTGCCACCGGACCCAGGCAGGCGGGCTCAGAAAGCGATGCCCAGCTAGCAGAGACTCAGAAAGTGGCCTTTGGATCTGGTCGCGATTCCCGACTACACTCTCCCCCGGACGGGCAGGCCAGCTGCGCCATGCATCTCGCGAATGCCCGCATCCACCAACTCTCTCCGCCCGAACGGACCGATCGTTTCGCTGCGACGCAGTGAACGGGCCCGTTCGACCGGAACATCGAACGAACAAAGGTTCCATTGGAACCCACGAAGGAAATCCACCGACGCGTCGCCCCGTCGAACCGGATGCACCGGCCTCTTGCCCAGTTGAGCCTGATGAAGGCCCAGCTGTGGTTATGGAGCCCGGGGTCTTCCGGTCTCTGTCCATCTGGACCGAGGCGATCGTCACGCACCGAGCCAACGCTCTCGACGCGAGGGGGCTCTGGTCGAGCCGCCTGCGCCGAGCAGGTCATCAAGCTCGGGCGAGAAGGCGCATGCCCGCCGCCCTGCGGCGGTCGAAGCGCAATCCCACTCGAGCGGCCCCGGGCCGGCAACGTGGCCTGCATTGAGGTCGGCACTTCGCCGCCCCCGGGCCTGAAACGAGGGGTGAGGTGGATTGAGCCGCGTGGACGCCAAGGAACCGTCAACGACAAGGACGG
>CBESZZ010000135.1:0-8336 GCA_965534055.1 uncultured bacterium
CCTACGAGCGGCTCGGCGTCACTTTCGACCACATCACTGGCGAGAGTTTCTTCGAAGACAAGATGGAGCCAGCCATGGCGCGGGTTGCAGCCGCGGGTGTGCTCACCAAGTCGGACGGCGCCGAAGTCGTCGACCTCAAGGATCAGGGCATCAAAGTCCCGTGCCTCCTGCGCAAGAGCGACGGCGCCACGCTCTACCACACCCGCGACCTCGCCGCGGCGTTCTATCGCGACGAGCAATACAACCCCACGCGCATTCTCTATGTCGTGGGCAGTGAACAGAAGCTGCACTTCACCCAGCTACGCGGCGTGCTCAGCAAGATGGGCGAGCCGCTCGCAAAGAAGATCGAGCACGTGCCGTTTGGCTTGGTGCTTTCCCAGAACGACGAGGGGCGTTGGGAGAAGTTCAGCTCGCGAGGCGGCAACGCCATCTTCTTGGACGAAATTCTCGACGAAGCCGTGAAGAGCGTGCGCGCGATCATGGCCGAGAAGAGCCCCGACCTTGCGGAAGCCGAGGCCGACGAGATCGCAGAATCCGTGGGCGTCTCTGCCATCGTGTTCAACGACCTGAAGAACTCACGCATCAAGGATGTGAAGTTCGACTGGACGTCCATGCTGTCGTTCGAAGGCGAAACGGGCCCCTACGTTCAGTACGCAATCGCTCGCCTCTCCGGGATCCTCAGCAAGGCCGAAGCGGAGTCCGGCGCGGGCCCACTGGAAGCCGTTCACTGGTCCAAACTCGATGACGCATCACCAGTGCTGCTGAAGATGATGGAGTTCGGTCCCTCACTGCAACGCACCGCGCGCGACAGCGAACCTAGCGTGCTCACCAGCTTCGTCATTGACCTTGCCGGCACCGTTCACAGCTACCTCCGTGAGCACCGCGTCATCGATGCGGAGCCCGAGCTGCGCAAGGCGCGCATTGCACTGGTTCACGCCGCGAAACAGCTGCTGACGACAGGCCTCTCGCTGCTCGGCGTTGCGGCTCCCGAACGCATGTAGCTGCAAATCTCGGCGAGCCAGACGCTATTTCGCGTCGGCCGCTGACTCGACGCCGTTCACCAGGGCGTCGAGACGCCCGAGCCACGACCAGTCATTCGTCTCTCGGTTCTTCACGTAGAAGATCAGCCGTTGCGTTGCTGCGTGCCGACAAATCATCGCCTGCGTGCCCGGCCACCCACCGGTGTGGTTGTGAATAGGGGTCCCGTCCGCAGCGACCTCTAGGTTCCAACCGAACCCGTAGTCGGTCATCGTGCCGTCCTGCAGCTGTGCACCGCTGGTGGCTTCACGCCACGTCGTTTCAGTGATCAAGGTGTGCTCGCGGAGCGCGGCATCCCAACGCACGATGTCGTCCAGCGTCGACACCACGTTGCCGTCACCCTCGATTCCACTCAGCCACACAGCGTACGCGGCGGAGTTGTCCGTGGACGGCAGTTCCCAACCACCCGCTTCGTTTTGGATGTAGCCAAACGCGTAGCGATCCAGCACTTCACGTTGCGAATAGCGCGTTGAGTATGCACGCGTGTTCCGCATACCTGCGGGTCGAAACACACGATCCTGCAAGACCTCCGCAAACGGCTAACCACTGACGCGCTCCGGAGCCTCGGCCAAGGCCACGTAGCCGGTGTTGGAATACTCGAACTGACTGCCCGGAGCAGCGAATCGCGAGTCAACGCTCGCCCAGTCGCGTCATCTGCCAGCCCAAACGAACCGGCGAAGACGACTTCCCCAGCCTCCGCCACAACCACGTTGCCGTGGAACGCATCGCGCCCGTGCAGCTCACTGAAGAACGTCTCGAGCTGTTCTGTCCGCGGATCGCCAACCTTGTCGGGAATGGCGGTGCCCGCACAACCGAGCACGAGCAGGCTAGAAACCGCAACCGAAACACCGCTTGGGATAGGGCTCATAGATTCGAGTTCGTCTTGCGCAGGGCCATGGATTCAGAATCGCAAGAGCGGCGGCCAGGTGATGATTCGCACAGGAAGGCCGCTCCCCGATCGCCGGAACCAGCTCGGCAGGAACCAGCCAACAAGGATGCGCGTGGAATGAACGGAACGACCCATCCGATCCTTGTTGCGATCACGGGATCACACTTCAGCGACGGGAGACCCTGTTCCGGTTCGCCGACACGCAGGAACCGAAACCCATGCGGGCCGATTGAGCGATCGCACTAGACTCTCGACACCCATGAACCTGAACGACTACCTGCGCGACGTCCCCGATTTCCCCAAGCCCGGGATCGTCTTCAAGGACATCTCACCGCTGCTAGCGTCCCCCGTGGCGATGCAGTGGTGCGTGGATCAAATGGCAGCGGGGATCCGAGAAGCGGGCCACGTCGACAAGATCGTGGGCGTCGAGTCGCGGGGATTCCTCTTCGGCACCCCGCTGGCCATGCAGCTCAAAGTGGGCTTCGCCCCCATCCGCAAACCGGGCAAGCTGCCCTGGGAAACCACCGGAGTGGACTACGCCCTGGAGTACGGCACCGATCGGGTCGAGATCCACTCCGACGCGATCAAGCCCGGCGATCGGGTCGTGGTGGTTGACGACCTGCTAGCGACCGGCGGCACAGCGGCCGCCTCGATCAAGCTGGTGGAGCAGCTGGGAGGTCAGGTGATTCTGTGCAGCTTCGCGGTCGAGCTCGGCTTCTTGAATGGAAGCAAAGTGCTGGCTCCCGCGGGAGTTCATGCGGTGCTCCGTATCGACGACTAGGAGAGGGGCTCGAGACAAAGTTTCGGATGGTGAGAACTTTCCCCGCGGAACCCGCGACCCTAAGACGCTACCGGACAGCGGCTTGCGTGATTCACTCAAGATGTCCGAGGCTTTCCCGTGGAAAGCACTCAACGTTTGGTCGATCTCGGCCGATTGTGTCTGGTCCAGGGCGCCTCGGCAACCTGGAGCTCTTTTCTTCCGCGACGCTTCGTCGATAACGGCAAACCCATCGAAAGGTGGGGACGCAAAGCCAAGGGCCTGACCCCACCGCAACCCGGTGGGTATGGCAGCCAGCTCCCGAAATGAAGCGAGGGTGATGCCCGAGTCATGTGCTCGAACCGGCCACCCGAAATTGACTCCTCCAGGAGTGTTGGGATGTTCCGCCAGGATCTCTCGACGCGTCGCGACTTGCCGCCTGCTTCGACTGGCTTCCGCCAGTTCTAGATCAGGCGTCGATCCGTCTCGACCCCCCGGTCCGGCTAGCCTGCCGCACCAAAAAACTCCTGGAGAATCCCATGGCCCGCTCCTCCGCAGCACGCCGTACCAGCGCATCACGCGCTCCCGCCTCGAAGCAGACCCCCGCCCCGGGTCCACGCGCTACCAAGCCAGCGCGCAAGTCGGCGAGCAGCGTGAAGACGCTGAAGGAAACCAAGCCGGCAAAGAAGGCCGCGCCCAAGAAGGCAGCCCCGAAGAAGGCGCCGGCGAAGCCCGCAGCAAAGTCGACCGCAAAGAAGGCCACAGCGAAGAAGACCGTGACCAAGAGGGTCGCAGCGAAGCCCGCAGTCGCCAAGAAAGCCGCGCCCAAGAAGGCCGCGGCGAAGAAGGCCGCACCCAAGAAGCGCATCCGCATGGCCGCACGAGCCACCACGACGAACACCAAGGCCGCAACCGCGAAGGTTGCAACCGTCAAGGCTTCGACCGCCCGCCTCTCGGAAGCCGAGCTCACCGGAATCTGGAAGACCTACAAGCGCACCCGCGACGAGAACCTGCGCAACATCCTGATCGAGCACCACATGCCGCTCGTCAAGATGATCGCAGAGCGCCTGCTGCAAACGCTGCCGAAGTCCATCGAGCTCGATGACCTGACCTCGGCCGGCACCTTCGGCCTGATGGACGCCATCAACGGCTTCGACCTGACGCGCGGCATCAAGTTCAAGACCTACTGCACCACGCGGATCCGCGGTTCGATCCTGGATGAGCTGCGCTCGCAGGACTGGGTCCCGCGTCTCGTCCGCCTCAAGGCGCACCGCCTCGAGAAGAGCCTGCGCAGGCTGGAAGGTGAGCTAGGCCGCAACCCCAACGCATGGGAACTCGCGGAAGCCATGGAGCTGACCATCCCCGAGCTGCTTGCGACTCAACAAGAAGCGAGCGCCAAGGCGATCTTCTCACTCTCCGAGAAGTGGGATGACGGCGACGACGACAAGGCGCTCGAGAAGGTCGAGATCCTCGCCGACAAGAAGCAGCGCGATCCATTCTCCACGGTGCAACAGCGCGACGTGCTCGACACGATCACGCGCAACCTCACCAAGAAAGAGCGCCTGATCATCATCATGTATTACTACGAGGGCCTGACGATGCGGGAGATCGGCGAGATCATGGAGCTCACCGAATCACGCGTGTGCCAGATCCACAGCAACGTGATGTCACGTTTGAAGTCGCAGCTCGAACAAAACCAACTCACCGTTGCCTGAGGGAATCCAGATGACTCACTTCAACGACGCGAACTCTGACCTCAACCCCATCCTCGCACGCGCGATCTGGGGCGAGGCGTACTCTCCCGAACCAACTGAGCAGCCCCAAGTGGATGCACGGCCTGCGGACAACAACCAACCGAACCCCGAGAACGAGAATCACTTTGTGATTCCCGCCGAGGCTCCATCCCGCGAGCCGCAGGGATTTCCGGTGACGAACACCGAGACCCGCGAACTGGTGACGGCAGGCGCACCACGCGCCCTGCGCGACGAGCCGCTGCTCTAGCCGCGGGATCACCGATCGCCTTCGAAACAACCGCAGCTTGACTAGTGGGTCGGGCTGCGGTGCGTCACTTGTGGGAACGTAGAAACCTCAAGCATCGGTAGAAGCTCGCAATCGACCACCCGTCGCTGCACTCACAGACGCACCTGTCTTCCCTAGTTCCGAACACGGATCGCGGGAACCTGAACGCTTGCCGCAGTCTCGGCAGGCAAGTCAACCTTCACGCGCGCGTGAGTGACATCTCCCGCTGAGGGGTATCCATCGCCGTTGAGATCGGCCACCACAGTCACGTAGTAGGTGCCAGGGTGCAGGTAGGTGAACGTCATCTCATCCTCTCCCGCGGTGAGCTGAGAGAACATCAGAATGCCGTTGAACGCGTCCTCGCGGATGGATCCGTGTTGCGAGAGGAACTTGCCATCCTTGTCGGTGAGCGCGTCCTTGGAAAGATAGATCTCGAGCGGTGCGTTTCGAGTCTTTGGACCGCGCGCGAGCATGACGCGCAGCTTGGACAAGCGCGGCATCTGATCGATCCGGACGGGATCACCCGTAAGCATTGCTAGCTCCTCCACGGAGAGCTTCGCGTCCTCCCAGACGTAGCTGTACGAGGTCACCGGCACGTCTTTGCCCCAGTCCGGCAGAGGCAACCCATTGGGAAAGTCGTGCTCCGGCTCGAGCTTCGGGAAACCCACGGCCCTGGCGGCCGCCTTCGAGAGTTCGGGATGCATTCGCTTCCCGGCGAAGCGCATGTGGCGCGTCGGTGGTGCAGCCAAACCAAGACGACTGGTGTAGGACGTGAAGTCCAGTTGCTCGCCCGTGAACTTGAGGCTCATCCACATGATGTCTTCGCCGCCATAGGCGTCGACCAAGCGGTACTCCGTCGAGGCTCCCGTCTCTAGCACGCGATCCAGGATGAAGTAGCTCGTGCGATAGATGCCGTTTAGCACGCCACCGTTGCGAGCCATGATCGTGCGCGTGCCCTTGAAGTCGGCCACGAAGAACGAGGTGAAGAGGTTACCAAGCGTGCCTCCCTCGAAGATGCCATGCACGTGCGACGGGGCGATCGCTCGAAAGTCCCACGCGAACCACTCGAACTCCTGCCCCATCAGTGTCATGTCACCCACCCAATGGCCCTGAAGGCTCTCGAGCATCTCGAACCCCTGCTTCGAAACATCGAGAGGCTCGATCACCGGTGGAACAATCGGTTCGTAGGTCGGCACCTTCGAGGTGTCGCCCTGGTTGACGAATTCTCCGTCCGCCCACGCCTTGAAGAGCGCTCTCTGCCGACTCGACATCATTCCTGCAGGCGGCATCGGATCCAATTCGTCGTTGATCCGGTCCAGGAGCACGCCGCTCTCCACTTTCGCGCGAACATCCTCGTACGAATCGAGGACGAAACCCCCCGCGGGGTCGTCGCCGTGGTGACAGGTCGCACAGTAGTTCGAAACGATGGGACGGATGTCGTTCGTGTACGAAACCACGTCCTGAGACTGGGTTTCTTCGACCTTTGCACCCGTCGCGGACTGAGGCTGCTCATCAAAGTCGACGGCGGCGGCGCACGAAGTTGAAACGACAACCAGGATGAAGATGCCGATGCCGATGCCTGACTGCGGGGACCAGTGTCTTATGGGTGCTCTTCTTGATTCGCTGTATCTTGTCACCATTGACAATCTACTTGCGAGACTGCCCAATGCCCAGGAAGTCGCTTTCCGAAGAACGAACCGCCCAAATTCTCGACGCCATGGAGCGCTGTGTGGCCCAGCTCGGCCTTGCTGGCACTTCGCTTGAGCAAGTGGCCCAGGAAGCCGGAGTGAAGCGGAGCATCCTGCGTCACTACGTGGGCAACCGCGACGAGCTCATTCTCGCGATGGCACACCGGCTCACGGATCGATACCGAGAGCAGCTGCGGCAGTTGAGCGACTACGTCGGAGACGTTCGTCGCGTCGACCGATTGGTCGATGCCCTTTTCGTTCCGACATCCGACCAGAGCTCGCAGGACGTCGTTCTTGTCGAAGCGCTCATCGCCGCTTCAGAAGACGACGACGAGATTCGAAGCCTCATGACGGCTCTGACCGAGGAAACCATCGAAGCGGTGCGAGGGGTTCTGCGGTTCGAGTATCCAGATTCGAGCGCGAGAACGCTGTGGGAGGTCGCCTACGGCGTGGTCGGTGTCTACTTCAACTACGAGTCACTCCACCCGCTCACCCTCCCGCGCAGACATCGATCCGCCGCGATGGCGTGCGTTCGACGACTCATCTCCACACTGCATTGACGATATGTACCTGGAAGGAGGGCATCGCCGGCGGCTATTCACGGCCCAACTCACTGGAGAGTTGCTTGGCCCATCGCTGCACCTCGCCGCACCGCGGGCTACGATGCGCGAGTGCTTCCTCTCTTTGAGCAGTGCGTCGACACCGTGCCCGATGCAGTGAACGCCGGTGCGCTCGGCGCGGATCGAATTGAGCTGTGTTCCAGACTCGATCTCGACGGGCTCTCGCCCGACCCCGCACACGTCGACCAACTCCTGGAGGAGTTGGTGGTGCCGATCTTCGCGATGGTGCGTCCCCGCGCGGGGGACTTTCACAGTTCAGCGAGTGAAGTCGACGCGATGATCGTTGAGATTGAACGCCTGCGCCGCCAAGGGGTGCACGGCTTGGTGCTCGGCGTGCTCGATTCAGCCAGAGAAATCGACGTCGGGGCGATCACAGACCTTGTAGCAGCTGCTGGCCCGCTGCCAGTGACGTTCCACCGAGCCTTCGATCAGGCGCCCGATGCCTTCGCAGCGCTCGAACAACTCGTGGAGCTTGGCGTTGCGCGCATACTCACGTCCGGCCAAGCCGCAACAGCCCCCGAAGGCTCCGAGCTGCTGCGCGAGCTGGTTCAAGCCGCCGGTGATCGCATCACCATCATCGCCGGAGGAGGCGTGCGCCCACGAAACGTCGCTCAACTCATCGAGCACACGGGGGTGCGAGAGGTGCACGCATCTGTGCCATTGAACCTTCGAGCGGACGCATCGCGTCACCGCTTCGGATCACCTGACCGTACTTAGCGTCCAAAGGGTCGACTGAACCTTGCCTCGCCCGAACATCAGTTGCCGATCGTCAGGGTGCCACCGTTGGAGACTCTGAACCGAGGAACGTCGATGCCCTGTATGTGCAGCACGAAGCCAACGAACGACGGATCGTTAGGGATGGCCAGACTGCCGAACACGTTGAAGCCACTCACCACGATCGCGTCCGGGGACACGTAGAGCGGACATCCCGACACCGGCAGCGTGAACGGCAGCGGGATTCCATTGGAGGACATCGTGTTGGACAGTCCGAACATGGTGAATTGAAACCCCATCGGCATCGTCGAGTTGTCGAACCGATAGAAGTACGTCTGACCGATCGTAGGGAGACCACGCGTTGGCCTCAGCTCGGTGAACAGGAGGTTGCACGGCGAACCGAACCCGCGAAACGAGCCGTCCACTTCCCCTGGAGCCGCTTGTGCCAGTGCCAGCACGGCGCCGGCTTCCAGGCTGCCGTCGTATCTGGCGAAGCTGGACACGAGAACGGCTGCTCGCATGCCGCTGCCAATCCCCGACGCCATCGCGAGATCCCAACCCATGCCCTCCCCATCTTCTTGCCCTTCATGGGCGAACAGGAGCGTGCCATC
>CBESZZ010000136.1:0-8325 GCA_965534055.1 uncultured bacterium
CAAGGGATGAGATGCTCGAGGAACCACGTGCAGCCTGACCAAAGGCCCGCGGCTCGAAACTGAAGATGTCCGAAGGGTCGCGGCTCGAAGCTACGAATCTCCCTTAAGAACATCGATGAACTGCGGCACACGATCCGCGGTGCAGAGGTTCAGCGCTACGGCCTCTCCATAAAAACGTCGGAGGCCGGTGTGATCGGTGGCGTCGAGTTCGTAGTGGATCGCCCCGTCGTTGCTGTCTGCGCGCTGGTCGGGGTCGGGTCGGTTTTCGGCGTTGCGTCGATGAGTTCGGCGAAGCACGGCGGCGACAGCCTCGGCGTCGGCGTGGGGCGCGAGCAGCCACAGCGCGAACACGAACGGCAGTCCGGTCCACTCGTGCCAAAGGCTGCCGGCATCCAGCGGTTCGCGGGTCGTTCCGTCTGCCGCAAGTCCTTCGTCACCGATCAGCAAGACGAGATCGTGGGGGAAGTTGTCGACTGCGCGATCAGGTTCGATCACCTCGATCGTGTAGTCGCCCGGGGAGGCTTCGCCGCGGGGCGAGAACACCCGGTCGAGCAGGATTCGGGTGAGTGCCACCGAAGTCGCGCTTCCCGCATCCACCCCGACGGTGCGGATGATCTTGGCGTCGTGGTGTCGGAACAGGCGCACGGAGCGCGCGACGGTGCGGGACGCGATGCCCAGATCCGGGAGGGCCCGATAGCCGGGGCGACGGGCGCCTTCGATGCTCGAGACCAGCGCCGCGTCGAGCGTGCCGGCGCGCAGACCTTCGATCAGCTGGGTCGGCCGTGCGCGGTGGACCGCAACGCCGGGCTCTTGATCCAGTCCGAGGACGAGCGGCCGGCCGACCCCGTAGGGAACGCCACCAATTTGCAGTGCCACGGTGCGGATGGGCTGGGTCGAGGGCGGGGGTTCTTACAGCGATCGCGGGATGCGAGAATCGGGAAGGCTACGGGGAGAATCGGTCGTCGTCATCGGTTCAACGCGAGCAGGGGGATCATTCGAGCCCTGGATCCCGTGCGACCGATTGGGCCGGTGTTGTGGAGAAAACTGCCTCGCGTGAGGTAAATAGGACAGAATCAGCGGGCCGATCCCTGTTCCACGCGTCGATCGACCCCACCTCCACCACCCGTCCCCCCCCGGGACCCATGGCTGACTTTTCCACCACCCTGTCTTCCTCCTCCCCAAACCAACGCAAATCGTCGCGCACGATCTGGATCGTGGTCATCACCGCGGTCCTCCTGGTAGCGGCTTACTTCGGCGTTCGCGCCATCTTCCGGGCGGTGAGCGACTCAGCCATCGAAGCGAACGTCGACAAGCCGTTGCCCACGTTCACCCTGAAGGATCGATCGGGGGCTGCTTTCCGCTCCGCCGACTTCAAGGGCCGACGGCTGGTGCTGCACTTCTTCCGGTCGCACTGCCCAAGCTGCGACGAAGAGGCTCCCGCGATCCGCAAGCTGGAAGCAGCGCTCGACGACCGCCGCACTGCGCTCGTGGGGATCTTGGTGGATGAGCTGCAGGGGTTCGACGCGAAGACCACCGACGCCACGCTGCAGAGGATGAACTTCTCGCACCCGATTCTCGTCGCAGACGAATCGATCGCTGACGCGTTCCACGGCCTGGGTTGGACCCACGTGACACCCATCACCTACATCGTGAATTCCGCAGGGATGGTGGTGAAGGCGTTGCGGGGACCGCACACCTTCGAAGAGCTCACCGCCGCCCTCGCGGCGACGTCGTAGCTGAGACCGCGCGCGCTGGGGGTTGGGGCCGCCGCGCTGGATTCTCGCTGCGTCCGTCGGGGTTCTTGGGGTGCTCTCCTGCCCGCGGCGCGCAGTTAGAGGTGTCGGAGGCAATCCGCGCCCCCATGCCATGGCCAGAATCCCGGTCTTGGACGCACCGCGGCAAGGCCACCCGACGGCTGCTCTGGACGGTATCCTTTTGACGGTCTCATGCCGTCTTCCGCAAATCGTTCCCTGATCAGCGCCTTCGCACTCTGCGGGCTTCTCATGCTGTGCGGCGCGTTGGCCGGTTGCGGTGCGGGCATCGTCACCGGCGCGATCTTCAGCAACGACAACAACGGGGGCAGAACGCCGCAGCTGGCTCCAGGAATCGAGCCGGTGCAACCGCTGTTGCCGCTTCACGAGTCGCTGTTGGGCAACAACCTGCGCTCGTGCCTCGTCCGCAATTTCGAAGGCGGAATCAATACGGACGTGCGGGTCGAACTGCATGCATTTGCTGGTCCGGGCGGTGCGGGTTCTCCCGTGGTCGCCGTGCAGCGCAACCCACTGGTGCTTTCCCGGGAAGGGGGCGTGCTGTTGATCGCCTACACGCTCTCGACGACGACGATTCTGAATGACGCCGTGAGCCGCGGTCTGCCTGTCGAAGCGGTCCAGTACCCTGGCAGCTTGCACGTGTTCATTGGCGGGCAAGAAGTTGCACCGGGCGCGCCGGTGACCCGGGTGGGTCGACCGGGCGTGACTCTCATCGGGCCAACGCCTGCAGTGCTCGATCCGGATGGCGACACCGACGTCAAACTGCAGGTCACCGGTTTGTTGGCGCAGTCGACGGACGACTTCGACATGGTCGTCGTCACGCAAGACCTGGTGACCGGGGCATTGGTGGCGCGCAGCTGCACGAACCTGCGCTTCTTGTCGACGCCCGGTGAGCCAGTCGTATCCGTGTCGGCTTCGGTGCCTGGCAACCCCTACATGGGAGAAGCCTTCATCGGCGTCGAAGACGAACAGGCGGGTTCATCCTCGGTCTTGACGGTGGACTACCGTCCGAAGATTCGCGGCATTGTTGGATCAACTGGGCCGACGCAAGGCGGTGAGAACGTCACGGTGTTCGGTCGCGCGTTGGCTCCGATCGATGCCGGGACGATTCCGCGCGCACCGCAATTCTCCAACCTTGAAGTGCGCGTGGTCAAAGGCGGGCGTGAGGTTTTGCTCTCGCCCTCGGCGATCAACCAGGACGACTCGACGCTGGATAGTGTCTTGCTGACCATGCCGGCTTCACCAGACGGCCGGCCCGGGCCCAGCGAAGTGCAGTTCCGACTTCGCAACTCTCCGGACGTGCGAGATTCCGGCCTATTCACGTATGGCTTCAGCGAAACTCGCTTCGGCCCGCGTGGTGTGAGGCTTGATCGCACGCCGTTGGCGATCGCAGCGCTGGGACCAACCGTGGACCAGGGCAGTGGCGACCTTCTCGTGCTGCAGGATCAGGCTGGTCTTGCGCGCATCGATCGCCAATTGAGCGGCGGCAACGGAATGTTCGTGCCGTTGGGCGCGGGTCCGCTGTTGAGCAATCCAGGGGACGAAGCTGAGCGCAATCCGTTTGTCTTGGCGGTCGCGAACTTCGATGGCGTGCCGCCCTGCGACGTCTTGATTGCCCACCGCGGAATCGGCGCAGCGGCGTCGCACCTCGTGTTGGCCGGAAGGTCAGCGCCCGCGTCTCCGTTGACGAACGTCGTGGCAAGGATTCGCACGAACGGCCAGCCCCGAGCGGTGCTGACCGGCGATTTGGACGGTGACACGGTCGACGACTTGGTCTTCCTTGGTGCCGGCCTCGGCGCGCCCGAAGTGTTTCTTGCGCGACCGACTTCGGTGCCTGGTGCAGAGCCTGCGCCTGGATTCATCCCCGGCGTGCAACCGCAGTTGCCGATCGGTCCATGGGAGATCGGGATGCTCCGCGACTTGGATGGTGACGGTGCTCTCGATCTCGCGTTGCAGCGTGGCGGACTCGATCTAGCGCTTTGTGTCGCGTACGGCCGGGGCGACGGGACGTTCGCTCCGGGTGAAGTGCTCGCGTTCTCAATCCCCAACTATCAGCCAGCCCCGAACAGCGAAGTCGTCGGGTTGCATGCGCTTGGAAGCTTGTTCCCCAAGCCGCTTGCGGTGGTGCTCGCGGGTGATGGTTCAATGGCAACTCCGGCGACCGTTGCGGTGCTTCCACGAGCGGGCGGAGCAAATCCCACGGGCTACGGTCCGCCGGCACTGTCCGATGTGACCCAGTTCGGCACGTCGCGGTTGCTGCAGAGTTTGATGGTGGACTTGGATCGCGACGGCGTCGATGAAATCGTCATCGCGGAACGAGGAACCTTGCCGGTCGAGCCGCTGCGCGTGCTTGGTTGGGATTCGTTCGGAATGCAGCTCCTTCAAAACCCTTCGGTGCCGGTCGAGCCCTTGCGAACCGAAGGCATGGCGGCGATCACGGTGCAGTTGCCGAGCTCGGATCCGCGGGCCGTCCCGCACGTTCTGGCGATTCACCGCGCAAATCCCGACGGCGCGAGCGAGATCAGAGTCTCAAGCTTTCCGGGGACGTCGTCTGGTGGGCTGGCGGCCGCGCAGGAGGCTGCTGCAAACCCGCTGCCAGTGCATGGCTTGGCGTTGGGTTCGTTCATCGGCGAGGCGGCCGGCGTGGCGCCCTTGGAACTCGACCTCGTGGTGGCCACGGATGCTGAGAACACGATCCAGGTCTTCGCCAACCAGGGCCGAGGCGTCATGCGCCCGGTCGCGGGTCACGCCGTGCCGGACATGATTTCTGGGACGATGCGCACGCTGCCAGCTGATGCCATCGCGAACAGCTCGCTCGATCGAATGATCGTGCTCACCGACAACGGCCGTCTGAGTTACGTCGATGCCGAGGCAGGTGTGCTGGGGACTTCCGAGGACCTGCGCCTCTTGACCGGCGACCCAGACCTGGAGTCCCGACTGATCTCCGCAGCGTCCGCGATCGAAGTGGGCGACATCGATCTTGATGGTCGACTCGACTTGCTCGTGCTGCTGCGCTTCCAAGGCGCTGCCGCAAACCCGAGCACTGCTGCGCGCTTGATCATCGCCCGCGGCATCGATCCCGTGGGTAGCGAACTGCCCTGGCGGTTGCCGCAATTGGCCAGCGAAGTCGCCACGGTGCACGGACTCTCTTCGAGTGCGATCCTTGGCCAGTTTGTTGAGAGCCCAAACGTGCCGTTCTTGGAGATCGCACTGGCAGTGCCCAGCAGCGTTCCGGGTGGTGCGGTCGGAGATCACGTCCGGTTCTATCGACTCGTTGAGTCCCCAAGCGAGGCACTGGTGCCGCAAGCGTCTTCCTCCGCGAGGCTCGATGTGTTGTTCGCCGGCTCAGCGCCGACTGCGCTCGCAGCCATCGACGTCGACGGCACCGGCACAGTGGACTTGATCGTGGCATCGGCGGGCGATTCGCAGATTCACACGTTCCTCAACGATGGTTCCACGGTCAGTGGCCGGGAACTGGAAGTGAACCTCGACGCATTCCAAGAGAGCCTCGCTTCACCGCGGCCCATCCCACCAGGGACGCCACAAACGGTGTGTTTCACCGAACTGGACGGCAACGGTGTGCCTGACGTTGTCGTGGCGGTGCGCGACGGCTCGGACGCCCAAGTGGTGTTCTTCGCAGGACGTGGTCAGGGCCGATTCGATGGCCCGAACTTCTTGTCTTCTGAACGCACGGGACGGCGGGTGTTTGATCCGATTACGGGCACGCGGCCGTTGCGCGGCGCGAGTTTGGCCTGGCAGGTCGGCAAGCTCAACGGCGACGAGTTCACGGACATCGTGTTCGGCTGGTCCACGGCGGGGCCAGAAGACCTCAACCTGCGCCTACTGTTCGGCTCCGGCCGATAGACGGCCGGTCTAGTCAGGCCTGACCGAGCGGGCGATGACTTCCACGACGCCCAGGGTTTCGGGCGGCCCGCCGGCTCTCGTGGCGATGACGGTTACCGGGCCTGGTTCTGTGTCTGGTGGAATCTGCAGTTCGAGGGTTGCGGGCGAAGCATCCGCGGTCACTGCTGCTAGCCGCTCGCCGTTGCGGTGCAGCTCGATTCGCGTTGGATCGGGTGTCGCTGCGGCTTCAAACGCCACGTTGATCTTGAGTGTGTCGCCCGGCCAAGCGCTCGGAGTGCCAATCCAGGCCCACGACACAACCGGGGTCTCGGTTGGTGTGGGGGTCGCCGGCGGAGCGAGGGATCCGGTGGTGCGGTCAAACCGCATGAGTCTCGGGCCGGTCGCTTCGGTCTGCGGATGTCCCGCGGCAGCCAGTGCGCTGCCGGTGTCCTTTGCGCGCCATGTCACGATACGACCTGCTTCGCCGGCTGGACCAAGCGGTGGGCCCCATGGTGGATGCGACGGCGAATCGGGGAGCAGTTTGAAGAACGCGCCTTCGTGAAGCAGAGGGAGTCCGAGGATCCAAAGCGGTCGGTCGTCTTGTTCCTGTGCCACGAGGTCGCGCGCTTCGGATCTCATGCGCGAAGCCAGGAGACCGGCTTCGACCCACGAGGTTCGGTTGCGCATTTGGCAGTAACCAGCTGCGAGGAGCAGCGCGGCGAGTGCGAGCCAGGCTGGCTTCGCCGCGACCCGAGCGCACAGCATGCCGGCGCTCGCCCCGAACAGGACCGCCACAGGAACAACCAGCTCGAAGACGTTGCGACCGTTGCCCAATACCCGGGCGTCGAACAGGGTCTGCATCAGCGCCAGGGAGCCGCCCAGTAGCCAGACCAACGACCACAGCATGGCGGGCCGAAGGCGTGGACTCGTAGCGCGCGAGAACAGCCCGACGACGCAGGCAATCGCCACCATCGCGAAGACACCGAGCATCCACCATCGCACGCCCGCGGAGAGGTAGGCCTCATGCACCGGCGCGAACAGGGTTTGGAAGAACCCTGAATTCCACTGCACGCCGCCGAGGCTCGCTTCGTTGGAGGGTGAAAAGGTCGCTTCCCACGTTCCGAACGCGCGCTTGCGCAAGGCGAAGTAGCTCACAGTCAGCAGCGCGAACCCGCTGAACGCGACGATGGTTCGGGTCAGCCGCTGCACCAGACCAGAAGTCGGATCATTCGGGAAGAACCACAGTGCTGCCAGCACCACCGGCGGCAGTAGCCAGGCGCTCTCCTTGCTGCATAGCGCGGCGGCGAAGCACAGGTGTGCGCCGAACCACGCGATCCATCTGCCGGTTGTCTGCAACGAAGACAGGGATGCATGGTCGCCGGGCTTCAATCCGCGGCGGCTCGCGAACATGCACACGAGCGTGAAGACTGCGAACAGCCCGGCAACGATGCTTGTGCGATCTGCAACCCAATGCGTGACCTCGGTGTGGCCCGGATAGAGCGTGAACACGAGCGCAGCGAAGACGGCGGCATGCTTGCAGCGCAGCAGTAACCACGCGATCCAACCGACGCCCCATCCCGTGATCGCGAACATCGCCGATGACGTGAGGTGCCAGCCAAAGAAGTCACGGCCGAACACGTTCCAGTCGAACACAAACGACAAGAACACCAGCGGTCTGTAGTAGTTCGTCTCGTGGCTCGAAAGCGGTGGCCAGAACAAGAACGACAGAATGTCGCCGAGCTTCCATGACTCGGAGAGGTGCGCGACCTGCAGGTTGCCCCAGTCGTCGGCAAGCGGCGGTTGCGTCCATCCCGCCCACGCGATGCACGCGTGGGCCGCGCCAACAACTAGGAGAAGACCGAGCCAGAAGAGCACGGTGGGTTGAGTCGGCTTGGGCGCGGGATCCATGGCTCGCGCATCTTGGCCGGAAGCACGCGCGTTTGGAAAACGGTCGGTGGCGCTTCTTCGAACTTCCTGGGCGCTGGGCTACGTTGCCGGCATGGCGAAGACCCCAACGCGTAAGGCCACCACCGGCACCAAGATCCTCAAACGAACCAAATCGAGGCCCCAGCCGCGTGCCAAATCGAGGCGCAAGACCAGCACGAAGGTCAAGAGAGTCGCCTTGCAAACCGATCTACCGGCCATCCGCGGCTCGGAAGATCGACCAGCGCTGGGCTTCGCCATGGTCGGGCATGCGTTCATGGGACGCGCGCACGCCAACGCGATGCGGCAGGTGAACCGCTTCTTCGACTTGCCCTACCAGGTTGTCCCCCGCGTCGTCGTCGGGCGTGAGATGGAGCGGGTCGAAGCCGCGCGGGACAAGCTGGGTTTCGCTGAAGCATCGGTCGACTTCGCCGCCGTGCTAGAGCGCGAAGACATCCACGTCGTCGATGTGGCCACTCCGAACGATCTGCACACCGAGTTCGCGATCGCGGCACTGAAGGCGGGTAAGCACGTGATGTGCGAGAAACCTCTCGCCCTGAACCTCAAAGACGCGCTTGCCATGGAGCGCGCAGCAGTCAAGTCCGGGAAGCGCGCGGCGGTTTGGCACAACTACCGCCGGAGTCCGGCCACCGCGTTGGCTCAACGGATGATCGCGCGCGGTGACTTGGGGAAGATTCGCGCCGTGCGTGCGGTGTACTTGCAGGATTGGCTGGCTGATCCCGCAGCGTTGGCTTCCTGGCGCACCGACAAAGAAGTGTGCGGGTCGGGT
>CBESZZ010000137.1:0-8324 GCA_965534055.1 uncultured bacterium
TGCGCGAACAGGAACGTGAACCCAGTTGAGTCCAGCAGGTTGCACGCAACTTGGGGCTCTAAGTTGAGCGCGCAGCCTGCCGCCTCGAGCACGTCGGCACTGCCCACGTTGGACGACACGCCGCGGTTGCCGTGCTTCGCCACCGCGCACCCGGCCGCCGCGAGCACGAACGCGGTGGTCGTCGAGATGTTGAAAGTGTTCGCGCCATCGCCACCGGTGCCGCACGTGTCGATGAGCGGACGCACTGTTGGTTCGATGATCCGACTGTGTATGCGCAGCACGCGTGCTGCGGCCGTGAGCGTTGCGGCATCCACAGGGCGCGAAGCCAACGCGATGAGCAGTCCGCCGATGGCCGCAGGGTCTGCGTCGCCGGCCATCACTTGATGCAAGGCCTCCTCGAGCATCGCGGGCATCGACGACGTGTCGGTGAGCTGCTTGTCGAGCAGCGTTTGAATGAGCTTGGAAATCATCGGTTCGAATCGAGTTGCGGGTTGCGGTGGTTGGGTGCAGCAGCGGCTTCGAGCAGTCGTGTAATCAACGGCCCGCCCTGCGGCGTGAGGATGGATTCGGGGTGAAACTGCAGGCCGAGGCGTGGGCGGCGGTTGTGGGCGAGCGCCATGACGGCGGCTTCGGGCGCGCAAGTCGTCGCGAGCACCGTGGTGTCTTTGCCCGGATTGGTGACGAGCAAGCTGTGGTAGCGCGCGGCGTCCATGCCGAGCGTCGCGGTCGCTGCGAACGCGCGTGCGAGCGGGTTAGCCTGCAAGGTGACTGCGAGCCTGTGGGGCTCCTGGTCTGCGGCAAGCTCAACGCGGCTAGCCCGGGCGTGGAACGGCGCTGGCGCGCGTTGAACGGTCCCGCCCGCAGCGTGTGCGAGGGCTTGATGGCCAAGGCAGATACCCAAGATGCAATACTTGGGATCGGTCGCGAGCCACGGCAGCGTGACTCCTGTGTCCAACGGCGTGCCAGGCCCTGGCGAAAGCACCACGAGGTCGGGTGCTTGCTGCTGCAACCATGGCTGGAACTCGTCGAGCGTCACGTCGGAACGCACCGTGATGACATCTGCGCCGGCTCGCGCGAACTGGTCACCGAGAATGAACACGAAGCTGTCGCGATGGTCGATCATCACCACGCGCGGGGTCATCGCGCACCTCCGGTAGACGTGCCGACTCGGTTGTTGGCGATGCCCGCTGCGAACGCGACAGCTTCGCGCACTGCGCGAGCCTTGGTCTCGGTTTCTAAGAACTCGTGTGCGGGTTTCGACGCGGCGACCACGCCTGCGCCCGCCTGCGTGAACACTTCACCGTCGCGCATGCGCGCGGAGCGAATCACGATGCACGAGTCGAACGAGCCGTCCCGAAGCAGGTAGCCAACGGCGCCGCCATAGAAGCCGCGAGCCGTTGGTTCGTGATTTCGAATCAACTCCATCGCGCGTGGCTTCGGCGCGCCGGTGAGAGTGCCCATGTTGGCTACGGCTCGGTAGGCGTGCAGCGCATCGAGGCCGTCGCGCAGCTCGCCGCGTACGCGGCTGACCAGGTGCTGCACGTGGGAGTAGGCCTCGATCTGCATCTGCTGCACCACGCGGGTCGATCCGGGCTTGGATCCGCGAGCGATGTCGTTGCGGGCCAGATCGATCAACATGCAGTGCTCGGCGATCTCCTTGCTGTCCAGCGACAGCGCCAGCGCCAGTCGACAATCCAAGTCCGGATCGATGGCTCCCGAGTGATCGCGGCCGCGGGGAGCTGTGCCGGCGATCGGGCGGATTTCGACGGTGCCGCGATCGACGCGCACGCATGTTTCTGGTGACGCTCCGAGCAGGACGCCGTTGCCGAGGTCTGCGTGGAACATGTAGGGCGACGGGTTGTGTCTGCGCAGGTGGGCGTAGACGTCTAGCGACGACGCGTTGGTTTTCGTTCGGAACTGTCGCGACGGCACGCCCTGGAAGATGTGTCCGCCGCGCACGGCTTCCAGGAACGTCTCAACCACCGCCTTGAATTCGGTTTCGTCGAGGCTTGCGCTCCAGTTTGGCGGTGGCGCGCTTGCTGCATTGCATGAGGGCACGGATTGCTTCGTGGTCGATGTGTCGGCTTGTGGCGGCACAGACGCAACGGCTTCCACGAGTGCTTGGTGGCGCGCGCGACCAGTGCGCGCTTCCTCCCACGGCATGCTGCGAGTCACGATCGTGACCTGCTCCGTGCGGTGATCCCACTCGATGACGTCGCCGGCCAGCACAAGACTGAAGTCCGGCTCGTCCAAAGGATCCGTTGCGCGAGGCGGCAGGGTTTCGAAGTGATCCACGAGTTCGTAGCCCAGGGCACCGAAGACCCCCGGGGGCATGGGGCTACCCGACGTGCTGCTCAGCTGATGTTTGTGGCCGCTCGCGGGCGGATCGATCAGCAGTTGGCTGGTGGCGCGAACCGCATCGAGCACGGTCGGTTGGCGAAGTCTCTCGGCGTCGCTGACCAGGCCTGGCTGTGGTCTGGTGGGGTACTGCGCGCGGAGGTCTGTCTTCGACAGCTCCACGTGACTTGCCGTCGGCAGCCGTTCGCTCAGTGCAGCCAGGAGTGGCCCGGATTCATCCGCCAGCGCAGTCCACGTCACCAGACCCCCGCGACTCTCGAAGTGCAGCAGCGGTCGCGCGACGAGGATGCTGCGCTCCATCGCGACGAGCTGATGGGACGCGTTGCCAGGCGTAGCGTCGAGCTGCGGAGCGCTCGCCGTCTCCAGCAGGATGCGGCGGTGGCCCACCGCGCCCAGCGCCGCGAGGACGCAGGGAGGGCTGGCGATGGTTGCCGCTGGCCGTGCAGTGGTTAGCCGCGCCGCGGCGATCGGTGAGAGGTTTGAAGTGGAGTCCGCCATTGTCCTTAGGCGGGCTTCCTCTCCTTCGATCTCTCGAACAAAAAAAGGCAACCCGCGCGGGTTGCCTTGTCTCGTCCGTTGGCGAGGGTCACGACGTCAGAAACCGGGCAGCCCAGACATGCTGGGCCAGCGCCAACTACTGCAGTGCGTGGTTCTTTGGATGCTCATCGAGCAATCCTTGTAGCAGGACGAGTCGTGGATCGTCAATGCCTTGTTCAGAGCTCGCGAGGTGCGCGGCTTTGTGTGCGTGCGTCGCTTCGTCGCCGACTTGTCCGCCATCCATCGCTCCGCATGGCAGCGCAATCGGGTGCTCGCCAAAGGCCGTTTGGCGGCCCCGGCGCCGGTCTGACGCCGTTGTGATGGGCGCGGCCGGGTCGGCAGAAGCATCCCACCATTGCGCCGGAGCGCGAAGCCGACAGAATCTCTTGGTGGCCATTCACATCGAATCCACTGATCGCAGCGGCACCCATGAGTCCGTCCTCCATGACCGAAGGTTCTGGATTGGATCGCCGGGTGTCGACTCATGCGGCGTGGCGCTGGACCTCCCGGACTTCCACGGGCGCGCGCTCGAAGTCGAAGTCACCGACGACGGCCGGCTGAGGATCCGTGCGGAAGCTGGACTGCCGTTCCCGATCCGTTCTGCGGCGGGCACGGTGGGGCAGCGGTTCCAAAGTCACCTAGAAGGTGACGTGCTCAACGTGGGCCCGGCCCTCGTCAAACTGCACTACCACAGCGAGACTGGCGCAGCCGATGGCGCGCAACAGCTGGACCCCGCTGCGTTGCAGTCTTCTCCGGGTGCGCCCGTGGGCCGTTGGTACGAAACCTTCATGGAGGTTGCTGACCACCTCGAAGGCTTGTCGGAGCCCGGCAAGATCATTCAGGCCGCGCTTGAGGCGATGCTTGGCGCAACGAATGCCGAGCGAGTGCACCTGACACTGAGCGAAGAGTTCGCGGCGTCCACCGAAGGGCGCCTCGCCTGGCACTTGTCGGTGGGTGGCGACACGAAACCATTCCGCTTCAGTCGCTCGCTTGTGGAGCGCGTGCAGGAAACCGGCGAAGTGGTGCACGTGCCGATCGCCAGCGCCGACCCGATTGCGTCTGAGTTCCAGAGCATCCGCAGCGAAGGCATCAGTGCGAGCATCGCGCTGCCGCTCCAGGGCTTGGGCAAGACGCTGGGCGTGACTTACGCCGACTGCGTGCGCCCCGGCGCGACGCTCACTGCGGAAGACCTTCAGCGGCTCGCGTTCGTCACGAGACTGCTCGCGTCATCGCTGGGCAACCGCGTGATTGTCCGGTCCCTGCTGCAAGACGGGCAGGATACGTCCGCAAGTGGTTCTCACTGGGCTCTGCAGACCAAAAGCGCTGCCTGCCGCGAAATGGCCAGCCGGGTGAAACTCTACGCCTCCGCCGACTACACCGTGCTCGTGCGCGGTGAGACCGGGGCCGGCAAGGAAGTGATCGCGCGCGCGCTTCACGAGCTGTCGCGCCGCGCGGAAGGGCCCTTCGTCCCCGTGAACTGCGCGGCAATCCCCGAGCAGTTGATGGAGAGTGTTCTCTTCGGTCATGAGAAGGGTTCGTTCACCGGTGCGGCAAACGCGCGGCGCGGCCACTTCGAGGAGGCGCACGGCGGCACGATCTTCCTCGACGAGATCGGCGACATGGCGCTGGACCTGCAGGCCAAGATCCTGCGAGTGCTGCAGGAGCGCGTCATCGCTCGCGTTGGCAGCAGTCGACAAACCAAGATCGACGTGCGGATTCTGGCGGCAACGCACCAGGACCTCGAGATCATGGTGGGCGAAGGTCGCTTCCGAGAGGACCTGTTCTACCGCCTTCGCGAGTTGGAAGTTGTGATCCCGCCGTTGCGGAGCCGACTCGAAGATTTGCCGTTGCTGGTGGAGCGCTTCACGCTGGAAGCCGCCGAAGACCTTGGTCACTCCGAACCGCAGGAACTCGCAGCGGATACCTGGCGCGCGTTGGAGCGGCACCCTTGGCACGGCAACGTACGCGAGCTGCAGCACGTGGTGCGCGGCGCCGCCCTGCGTGCGGCTGGCGGCCCGGTGCGCGCAGAGCATCTCGAACTGATCGCACGGCCCGTGGGGCGACCGGTCGCGCCGAGCTACGAA
Organism: uncultured bacterium; assembly: GCA_965534055.1. GTDB lineage: Bacteria > Planctomycetota > UBA1135 > UBA1135 > UBA2386 > CBESZZ01. The sequence goes on from CBESZZ010000137.1 coordinate 4,980, forward strand.
ACAGCCCCGGCCGTGGCGGGAGCCGTTGCCAGCGGAGCCGGCGGGAGCGTTGGCGCGAGCCATCCAGCGGGCGACCCAACGGTCGAATCAGCGGGCGATTCCGACACAGACGCGACGACGTGGAAGGAGAAGCTCGAGCGTCAGGAGCGCGACGCGCTGGAGAGCACGCTGACGGAGACCGACGGCAATCTCACGCGCGCCGCGGCGCTGTTCGGCGTGCCTCGCACGACGTACCGCGAGAAGCTCGTGCGTCACGGATTACTGCCCGGCGGCTAGCGAGTCGGTCGCTTTCACCTGCGTCCCGAGTGCGGCGCAGCGTTTCCGAACCGCGTCTCGCAACGCGTTCTCACGAAGCTGCGCCCGGGGCAGGCAACACTCGGGATTCGGCGAGAGTCTGGTGGCGCGCGTCCTATGCTCCCCGCAATGCCGACGTCGTCGACACCTGTTTCCATCATCGTCGTGGGCGATGTCCATCGCCACTGGCGTCCGGGTGATCGGCGGTTCCTCGAGCATGGTGATCAGGTCACCACGCTGTTCGTTGGCGACCTGGGCGATGAAGACGTTGAGATCGCCGAGGAGATCGCCAAGCTCGACATCGAGAAGGCGGTGATCTTGGGCAATCACGACGCGTGGGCCAGCTTTAGCGGCAACGCGCCAACCCCGGCCCTCGAACAAATCACCGAAGCGCTGGGCGACGACCACATCGGCTACCGCGTGCGCGAAGTGCCGGAAGCCGGAATCTCAGTCGTGGGGGCGCGCCCGTACTCGTGGGGTGGGGAGAGCCTGCGCAGCGCCATGCTCTACGACCTGCTTTACGGCGTGCGCACCATGAAGATGTCGGCGCGGGCCATCGCTGAGACGGCCCGCCGCGCGCAGCATCGCGATGTCATCGTGCTAGCCCACAATGGTCCCCATGGCCTTGGCGCTGAGTCGGACTCGATGTACGGCAAGGACTTCGGCAAGCCCGGCGGCGACTGGGGTGATCGCGATCTGGAGAACGCCATTGACGAGATGGTGAACGACTACCAGCTGCGCGTCCGGTGCGTGATTGCCGGGCACATGCACGACAAGCTGATGCATCCTTCCGGTGAGCTGCGGCAGCGGTTTTGCACGCGGGAGGGCACGAACTACATCAATCCGGCGGTCGTGCCACGTCTGCGCCGGCAGGAAGATGGCACCAAGCTGTCGTACTTCCTGCGGCTGTGGTTCCTGGACGGTGAGATGACCGAGATGGAAGAGCTCTGGGTCGACGAGCGCGGCAACCTGGCTCGCGCAGAGCCCGTTGGCAGCAAAGCGATTTAGACCCGTCGTTTCGTGCTGGTCTGGAGGGTGCCCGTCGCTGAGGCGATTCTCAATCGGGCATCCCGTTCCTACAGTGTCTGCCATGCAGAGCTGTACGAACCAGGTGTCCATGAACCCCGTCCGGATCGCGATGGTCTGGCTTGCCCTGGCCGTCTGCACCGCCGCGGCCGCGGCGCAGACACCTGAGCCGAAGAAGCCGCCCACGAGAACGGGAGGTACGGTTGCTGGTCCTGCGCGCAAGGCGCCGGTGTCCCGCGAGCTGACGAAGGAGCAGGTCGAAGAGCGGCTTGAGTCCACCCGCAACGGCCTGCTGCAGAAGGTGATGCCGAAGAAGTATCGCGGCAAGGCATCCGCGGAGCGCAAGTGGCTGCGCAAGTTCCAAGCGGTGCAGAGCGACCACTATCTACTCTTCACCAACGGCCCCACCGCGACCTGCAAGAAGTTCGCGGTCACGCTGGAAGACCTCTACGGCACCATCAAGAAGGCCCTGCCCTTCAAAGATCGCGACCACTTACTGGTCTGCTACATCTTCAAGTCCAAGGAGGAGTACTACCAGTTCTGCACCGAGGTCACCGGTTGGACTGCGAAGCAAGCTGAGGGCACCGCGGGTCACGCCAACGCGAACTACTACGCGACCTACTACCAATCACCACGCGCGCCTGTGGTCTACCACGAGGCGACCCATCAGGTTGTTGGTGCTTGCCTGCGTGTTACGGGTGTCGGTTCGTGGTTCCAAGAAGGCATGGCCGTCTACTTCGAGAAGATCCTGACCAACGGCAAGCCAGAAGCCGACATGCGTCAAGCGTTCAAGCGTGGTGAGTACTACTCGCTGCCGAAGTTCATGGCATTGAAGTCCCTGCTCTTCGACGAGGCCGGCAATGGCCGACGCAGCTACGCGCACTCCGGCGCGATTGTCGACTTCATGCTCAACACGAAGCTCGACCCAGTGAAGGGCAAGTTCGAGGAGTTCCTCGCGCAAGCCCGCAAGGGACGCGGCTTCGGCCGTGGTTTGAAGACCTCAACCAAGTTGGTGAAAGACGTCTACGGACTGTCGCTTGAAGAGTTCGAAGCGCTTTGGAAGCGGCACTTGGGCGTGCGGTGAGGGAAGAGGCCGCTGCCGAATCGACTCGAGCGCCACGACACAGGAGGCTCAAAGTGAGGCTCCCGGCTAGGGCCGTATCACGTTCGTTTCGGTGGACTGCAGCGTGACGGGTATTCGTCGCACCTCCTTCCAATCGTGGAGCAGCACGAGTTCGACGAGGTCGTCTGGTGCCATGAAGGATTCCGATCGTCCGTTGATCAGCGGAACTCTCCGCGTGCCCCTCGCGATGTTGCCGCGGGTGAGCACGACGGGCACCCGTCGGCCGCGAACGTCGATGAACTCAATCTGGTTGGCTGATTCCGGATCGGCTTGCATCTCGACGCGGACGGTTACGCCACGCGCCACGGTGATTTGACCGTCGCGCACGCCGGCAAACCGCCCGTAGTCGAACATCTCGAACTCCGCCATGCCCGGTCCCTTCACCATCAAGGTGTCCACCTGACGGCCGACGGGCTGCCACTGGATGCGGCCTTCGCTGTCGGCGTGCATGAACTGACTGTCGATGCGAGGCTTGCCCCAGCCCTCAGGCGTCGTTGCGCCGAACATCCAGTCGGCGCCCGGGATCGGGCGACCGTCGCGGCCCACGACCACGACGTTGAGTGCGGGCCACGCAGCGACGTTTGGCAACACAAACTCGACGTCGTCGCGTCCCGCGGTCACCGGCTCGGAGAGCATCGCTGTGTAGGTCACCGGATCGAAGACCCGCAATCGATAGGCCCCGGCTTCGAGGCCAGAAACTTCGAAGGTTCCCGTTTCGGAATCTGCCGTTGAGGACACGGACGTCTCCATGACGACACCATCCATGTCCGTCTCCTCTTCGACTTCCCAGTCGCCGTCGGTTGACGTGGTCGATCCTGGGAAGTGGATCGTGTCCGGAACCTGCTCGACACCGTCGAGAAGCATGACCCGAGGGTTTGGCACCGGGGTACCGTCGTCATAGA